>CALCCH010000228.1 GCA_937899855.1 uncultured Saprospirales bacterium
GGCTCTCCGACGACCAAGTGCAGGTCGAGCGGTTCGCAATCCCGGAAACGGCTGTTTTGTACTTTGGCCACCTGTACCCCGTGAAGGGCAATTGAGGCCTTCGTCTTGTTGCGTTTGCCCTGGCCCACATTTTCGAAGGTACTGCGGTCTAGTACGAGCAGGGGGCCAAAGGTACTCTCGTCGCGCCCCCCGCGGTGTAGGTGCAGCGCACTACCCGAAACGTCTTTGAAGGCACAGTCCTCGATCACCACATTTTCGACATTGTAGATACCGATGTCGTCCGTTTCTTTGTTAAGTGCCAGTACGTGGCCATCCACCTGGGTAAAGGTGGCCCGACGGAGGACGATCGAATCAGCGAAGGTATTTTTGTAGCCCCGTAGGACGTCAAATGTATGGTTGACATCCAGGTCCCGAAAGTCGCAGCGGTCGATCATCAGCTTATAATTGCGGCTCATCGAATAACGGCTCGTACGGATCACCGTATTGCCGTGGGCGTCGGGGGCCTCACTGCCATCGATGACCAGGTTATCCAAAGACAGGCTGCCGCCGTTTTCGATGTTGAACAGCGAAGTCCGCTGAAATTGTAGAACTGGTTTTTCGCTGGCTCGGGAAATGATCGACAGGGGGTGGCGCAGGTCAATTGATTTTTCGACTACGTACTGACCCGCTGCCAATTCCAGTACGTCGCCACGCTGGGAACGCTGGATGGCTTCGTAGAGGGTATTGCGGCCGGGCGGACGGGGATGACTTTTCCGGTGTTGAAAAACACTTCTTCCTCCGCGCGCGGGTACCAACTCACCCCGGTATTGTCGGGCGTGGCCCGCGTTCCGGTGGGTCGCATGCCCTTGCCCTCGGCCAGGGCCTCCCGAGGCATCAACAAGCCGTTGCTGTCCCTTTCGAGAGTCAGCGCGGTGGGCTGAAAACCAGTGGGGGCGATGGGCTGCGCCTTGGGGGCAATCAAGTTCTCCCGGAAAGTAATGCCACTGATGTCGTCGTACACGGTAAACAGCTCGTCCTTTTGTTCGTGGTAAAAGATGTTGTTGGTGACGAGGGTATTTTTTGGAACCGCACTGCGTTCCGCATCGCTACCCGCGCAGAGTTGGATGTGGTCACAATTGACGAAGGTGTTGTTGGAGGCTTCGGAGTCGATGACTTGGAAATAGCGGTTGGGCGGAGAATTGGGGACGCCGTTCATGATCACCAGCGCGCCCCGGAAGCGGTAGCCGGTCAGGCCTTCGCCGTAGTTATTGATCACCTTTTGGGTTTCGTTGATGATGCGGATGCCCCCCGTATTGGACTTGCCGTTGCCAAAAAAGTAATTGCTCTCCACCAGGGTTTCGTTGCCGTGCCGCATGGTGAGCGTTCCTTGGCATTCGTAAAAAGTATTGTGGCGGTAAATGTTTTGGCAGGATTTGCTGGAGATGATTTCGTGCTCGCCGTTACAGCGATCAAAGTAATTGTACTCCACCACCGTATTGGAATTGGTGAGCGAATAATGACTCGTTCCGACCCGCAGCGTTTCCCCACCGTTGGCCCCCAATATGGGCCGGTGCCCAAAATAATTGTGGTCGATCCGGTGGTGGTTTTCCCGGCTCGCTTCGGTATTTAGCCGAACCGCCAGGGTCACCCCGTGGTTTCTTTTTCCCGTCAGGTAGTTGTGGTCAAAGCGGTTGTTTTTCCCATAAATGCCCACCCAGTAATCCGATTCAAAACGCTCCGGGTTGTTGTAATTGTCGAACACTCATTCCGTGACCCGACAGTGGTTGCAGAGCATTTGTTTGTCCTTCCGAAAGGCGATGACCTCCTTGGTGGGGGTGTAGCCATTTGTAAACACCAGGCCCTCCACGTGCAGGTATTCCCCCGCGATCCGCAAATTGGATTGGCCCTCCAAAGTCACCCACCCCTTTTCCTGCACCGTCAGGATAATCGGCTGCTCTGCCGTTCCCGTCCCGGTAAAAACCAGTTCGGCATCCCGCCAGACGCCATTGGCCAGGATGATGCGATCGCCCGGTTGGGCCGCCGCCACCGCCGCTTCAAAAGCCGCCACGTCGCGCACCAGGGTACCCGGTACGGATTCTCCACAGGCCAGCAAGAGCAGCAAACCGCAGCCCATTCCCAGTAAGGCCATTAATCTTTTTTCCATGTGGTCATCGTTCTTTTGGTCGAAATATGTCGGATAAAAAAATTGCCCCCACCTCTAGCGGGGAGCCCAAGGCTCCCCGAAGAAGTTATGGATGAGGGTACGAAACTTAAGCTTGTTCTTTAGTAGCCATCGTTTTGCGTGATGACGCCAAAGCTGGCCAGCACTTCCGAAATCGGGAGGGGGAACAGGTGGTAGCGCGCAGCAATCGTCTGATCCATCTCGGCAGCGACCGTGCCGGTACGGACCAGGTCAAACCAGCGGTGGCCTTCGATGGCCAGCGCTAGGCGGCGGTCGTCCTGAATGGCTTGGCGCACCAGCTCCGGGGTATTGAAGACGGTGTGATCCAGGGGATCCAATCCAGCCCGGGTGCGGATGGGGTCCAGCAGGTCGAGTACCGTTTCGGCAGTGGCCCCATTCTCGTTTCGCGTTTCGGCGTACAAGAGCAGGACATCGGCCAGACGCAATTCGATCCAGTCGTGGTCGGGTCCGCCGGTCTGCGGGAATTTGGGCGAAGCCAGGGTGGCGGTATCAATCGTCACCGCCCGGCGCAGGTCACCGGGGCTGGCGTCAAAGGCCGCGACCAAATCCAGGTCCAGGGGTTCTAAGGATTTGGTGTCCAAGCCACCGGACCAAGACCAGAACTCGGAAAAGCCGTATTCATCGACCACGGAACTCGATACTTGGGTAGCAAAAATGATTTCCGAATTCAAGTCATTGCCCATTCCAAAAATGTCGGCAAAGTCAGCTTGGAGGCTGATTCCGACGGCCTCCGCTCCTTCAATCACGGCCGCCAGCTGGGGTTCGGCGCGGTTAAATTCTCCCAGTTGGACGAATACTTTGCCCAACAAACCCTGCGCTGCGTAGCGCGAGGCCCGACCGTCCACGATTTCCACTCCCAAGGCCGCAATGGCATCCTCCAGATCGGGGATGATGACGTTGTTGTATACGTCTGCCGCCGGCTGACGGACCAGGATGGAGCCATCGGTAGTGCTGGGCGTAGCGGATAGGTTGAGGGGAACGTCGCCAAAGACGCGGACGAGTTTGAAGTAGGACAGGGCGCGTAAAAATTTGGCTTCCCCCACTTCGGTGGCATCCGTAGAATTTTCGATCACGTTATTGGCGCTCAGGATGGACTTGTACAGGGCGGTGTAGAAGGGACCAAAAAATTGATCCTCCATGGCCGTTAGGTCGGGACCGTAGCTATCGAATTCGGTAAAGGGCGGTTCGATCATCAGCGCATTGTCCGCCCGAAAGTCGCCCATCACGGCCATGGGCGTTACCGATCCGAGTTGGTAATAGTAGGCCGCGTTCAGGACCCCGCCGTACTCCGTCAGAGATTCCGAGCTGGCGATATTGGAGGGAAACTGTTCCAAGTCGTTGTTGCAGGCGACGAGCAACAACAGGGATCCTATGATTAGGGATAAGATTCTCATCGTGTTAGATTTTAGAAATTAACGTTTACACCCAGCGTAAAACTTCTCACCACTGGACTGGCTCCTACCTGGACCCCGTAGGTGGTGGGGCCGCGATAACCCGAGTTGGTGATCTCCACGCCTTCGGGATTGAACGAGGTGTAATCGGAGCCCATCAGGTAGAGCAAATTGGTACTGGCCACGTAGACCCGAGCGGAGCGCAAACCCGCTTTGCTCAGCCAGTCGGGATTGAGGGTGTAGCCAAGGGTGACGTTACGCAGCGCGACGTAGGAGGCATCCTGGATCATTGCGTCGGTCTGGTCCCGGTTGCGGGCGTAGTGCAGGCCATTGTGATCGGCGATGCCGTCTTCATCCGCATCAAAGTCGTCGCGTAGGCGCCCCCCCCACTGGGAGTTGTAGTACAGCGGGTCGATGTTGTAGACCTCACCGCCCTGGGCCCCCTGAAACTGAAAGGACAGGTCAAAATCAAGGTAGGTAACTTGGCTGCTAAAGCCCCAGTAAAAATCCGGGGTATTTTGTCCGATCTTGACCAGGTCACCGCCCTCTTCGACCGTACGCGTCCGGTCGATCACCCCGTCTCCGTTTTGGTCGACGACGTAGCTTTCGCCACTGTTGAGGCCAATGACCAGGGTGGGATCTTCGATGTATTTCATTTCCTCGGGGGAGATGGTTTCCAGGCCCCACATTTCTCCAATTTCTCCACCGACGTAATTCCTAAAAACTGGCCCCCGGCCACTCTGTCCGTAGATTTCGGGCGCCAATTCGTCCAAACCACCCAGGTCGGTAATCTCCGAATTGACCGTAGAGAGGTTGGCACTCACCGTCCAGCGGAGCTGCCCCTGGTTGATCAAGTTGGCCCCCAATTCCAACTCCAAGCCCGAGCTTTCCACATCCCCCGAGTTGAGGGCGATGGCGGTGGTCCCGAGTACTTCCGAGACGCTTTGGTTGATCAGGATGTCTTCGATGTTGGAGGTATAGTAATCAAGGCCCAGGCGAAAGCGATTTTCGAGAAAACCCAGGTTGATGCCCAGGTTGGTTTCGGTATTGGTTTGCCAGGTCAAGTTGGGGTTAGCGATGTCCGAGGGGATCAAAAAGGCATTGCCAAATACCGAGGCCTGCGGGTTGAGCAAGCTCAGTGAATTGTAGGCCCCCAGGAAGGAGGTGGTGCCCAACGATCCGGTGCTAAAGCGGAGTTTGATATCGCTCAAGATTTCCGAATTGTAGAAAGATTCGTTGTGGACGTTCCAGCCCAGGGAAAGGGCGGGGAAGGTTTCGAAGCGATTGTTCACCCCGAAGCGCGAATCCCCATCCCGCCGGACCGACACCGAGGCGAGGTAGCGATTGTCGAAGGCGTAGTTGACCCGGGCAAAGAGGCTCCTTCTCGAAATCGTCTCGTTTCTCTCCGATATCGCAATATCGGCGGGTTCGAGGAGGGCAAAGTTCTGGGGCTGTCCAAAGGGCACGTTCGAGCCAGCCAGGGCAATTCCGTTGATGTTGAAGTTTTGGAATTCCATCCCCACCACCGCCGACACATCGTGCTGGCCCAGTACCTTGGTGTAGTTTAGGGTCGTTTCGCTCAGCCAGGACGACCGCTTGAGGTCCGTCTGATCCAGGGCGGTCTGGTTGGTCCGGGCCCGGGAGTCAAACTCGAGGCCACGCCAGAAATAATCGCGGGTATCGTTGAGGTCACCGCCGAGTACCGTCCGGATGTTCAGGCCATCCACCAATCGAAACTGCAGGTAGGAACTCACGTTACCAAAGTAGGTTCGTTGCCAGCGTTCCGTATTGTCGAGCTTGGTGGCGGGGCCCGCATCTCCCGACCCCCCGATGCCATTCCCACTACGGCCGTAGTGCCAATCCTGCGCCGTCATTCCCGGCTCCAGGGTATAAATGCTACTGTTCCAGGGCGCATCGTCGCCGCCCCGAAAACCGGAGTCAAAAGCGGCCAAACCCAATTCCTGCGCCTGCTGGTCCAGCTGCTGGACAAAGGCGATCGAGGCCGCGGTGTGGTAAATCGGGTGGACGCTGTAGGCCCGCAGGAGATCCCGCTGATCGTGACCTTCAATGTCGCGGTTGGAAACGAAGCCATTGACGCTCAGTCCGGTGCTAAAGCGATCGCTCAATTTGGCGTCGAGATTCAAGCGGGCATTGTAGCGTTCAAACCCCTGGGTAATCACGATGCCCTTGGTATTCAGGTAGCCGACCGAAGCAAAGTAACTGACGTTGTCGGTTCCCCCACTGACGCTAAAATCGTGGTTCATACTGTTCCCATTTTGGAACAGCCAGTCCTCCACGGCCGTCACATCGGGAGAGTTGCGGTAAGCATTGAGCCGGTAATTGTACACGGCGGGATCCACCTCCGACACGTCGAAGGTGCCGTTGGCGACGTTGTTCTCGATGGTATTGGCCCATTCGCCGGCCGTCGGGTTGATGTTGTCCCCTACGTAGCGACTGGAAGTACTCACGTAGGCATTGTAGCTAAAGCGGGGCTGACCCGATTGGCCCTTCTTGGGCGTCACCAGGATCACGCCATTGGCCCCCCGCGAGCCGTAGATGGCGGCGGAGGCGGCGTCCTTGAGGACCTCCATGCTTTCGATGTCATTGGGATTGACGGTGGCCAGGCTGCCCGAAATCGGATAGCCATCCACCACAATTAGGGGATTGGACGCTCCGGAGATGGAAGAAGCCGCGCGAATCTGAATCTTGGGATCCGCACCGGGTGCCCCATCCTGATTTTGAATCAGAACGCCAGCCAGTTTTCCGGCCAGGGCATCATCGACCCGATTGGCCTGGATCGCCGCCAGATCGGCCCCCTCGACTTGGGCGATGGCTCCCGTATTGTGCGATTTTTTTCGCGAGCCATAACCCACCACCACGATTTCGTCCAAAACGGATACATCGCTGATCAAGGCGATGTTGTACTCCGTTCGGGCGTCTACCACCACGGTCTGGTCTTTGTAACCCGTATAACTAAAAACGAGGGTACTCCCCTCCCTTACCTCGATCGAGAATTTGCCGTCGACATCCGTCACGGTTCCCGAGGTGGTCCCCTTGACGAGGACGGTCACCCCAATGAGGGGCAATCCATCCGGGGAGGAGGTCACGATTCCGGTGATGGGCTTCACCGCGGCGGCGTGGAGGGTATTCCCCGCCGCGAATAGGGGCAAGCACAGCAACAACACCAGCCGACAACAAGCCCCAATGGAATTAATGGAACGATTTGTTAACTTTGTTATCATAATTTCTTTTTTTATTTATTTACCTAATGTCAGCTCACCTTCGGGTGGGCTTTTTCTATCTAAGGGTTCGGCTGGGGAAAGAGCTCCTCAGCCTAAAGCGCGTTTGCTTTGAGGGAGCGATTACAAAAGATGCGGTAGTTGATCGTACGTCGGTATCAGGTACCCGACTGTACATCAGTCGGTACTGGAAGTGCTTGGTCTGCCCGAGCGCGCTTTATCCAAGCTGGAAAGGCGGCCGAGCTCGTGGGCAAGTACGGAAATCGAATGATGGAGCATTACGAGCGTCCATCAGGGTGGATTGTCGGAGTTGCTTAGGTAGAGTTGTGGGCGTGATTTGGTTTCATACGGAAGAGGTTTGGTTATAGTTCAATATGGTAACAATTGAGGGCTAGGCTTTCCCATTGCCCTGCTGTTGTTTGAGGCGTTGGCTGTAGTCGAAGACGTCTTTGAGGTGGACCTGCATGGCCGCCGCTGCCGCTTCCGGCTCTTGGGCGACGATGTGTTGTAGGATGATGCGGTGTTCCTGTAAGACGTCGGCCGTTCGGCCGTCTTCGCAGATGTCGAGCTTGATAAAATTATTGATGATGTCGGGCGTGATGATCAGCATCAGGGATTTGAGGACAACGTTTTGGCTGGCCTCCGCAATTTTTAGGTGAAAGAGCAGATCCTCTTCGACTGCTTGTTGGCCCAGTTGGATCTTATTTTCGTAGGCTTCCAGGGCGGCCTTGAGGGTGTCCAGGTCCGCCTCGGAGCGTCGCTGGGCCGCTAGCTTGGCGGATTCGGTTTCTAGCAGTACACGGGTTTCGACGAGGGAGGCGAAGTCACTATTTTCGATTTTCAACACATCTGAGATTAGGCCCTCCAGGGCGGTGATCCCCATGCCCGCTACGACCGTTCCGCTCTGGGGGAGGGTTTTGAGAATGCCGTAGAATTCCAGTTTCTTGATGGCGTCGCGGACGTTACTGCGACCGACACCCAGTTTTTCCGCCAGTTTGCGTTCGGGCGGCAGTTTATCGCCCGGTTTCAGTTGCCCGGAGGTGATCAATTCCCGGACCTGCCGGATGATCTTATCCACCGGGGATTCAATTCTTATTTCTTGAAAACGCTTAAGTACGTCGAACTCTCCCATACGGTATTTGATTTCGCTTTTTTGGTTCACTAAAAATTGGTCAACCAATTCATGGTACGCCAAAACTAGACATTAATGGGGAATTGCAAAAATTTTTAGTGGTTTTTTCCCATTTCTGCCGTAAAAAGTGGGGCAAAGGGCTGTTTAAACCGGAGAATGCGGGGAAATGGGGGGGAGAAGGTGGGGGGCTTGGAGAAAACGCGGTGGCGGTGGATGGGCTTAGTGGTAGTGGTTGGGTACGAAAAAAGCCTTGTGAAAATGTAATTCACAAGGCTTTTGTAAGGTGGATAGTGACCTGGCCGGGGTTCGAACCCGGGACCCTTTGATTAAAAGTCAAATGCTCTACCAGCTGAGCTACCAGGTCAAGTCATCGGAACGGCGGGACCTCTTTTTGCCCCACCTCATTTGCACCTCTAAGCTAATCAAATTCCACTTTCTCTACAAATGAGACGCAAAAATAGTTCATTCCCCCCGAATATCCAACCCCGGCCAAAAAGATTTTTGTAAAAAACCAGTTGCCCTCCCAGCGGAAGGACCACTCCAAACTTTATCTTTATCAAAAAGTCTCTTTTCTTTTTTCCGCTCCTCCGCTACTAATCCCCTACTGAGGCGTCAAATCCGCCGTACAAGCATCCCCCGTATCCGTCTGGTAGGTAAACGCCACGTCCTGAAAGGTGCCGTCCTCCCGCAAGCCCCAGCGAATCTCTCCCGTCACCAACAACTGCTCCGAATGCTGCCCACTAAAAATGTACTGATTCGGTGCCACCGTAGCGCCCGTCAACTCGTCGTTCAACTCGCAGCGAACCCCCTGGTTGCTCTCAAACAAATTCTGGATCAAAATGAAGTTTGGATCTCCCTGGTAAGTGTCCTGGCCAATGCGGACCATATAGTCGGAATCCCCCAAACCGCTGCACGACTGGTCAAGGTCGTAATCGCCGTAGGGGTTCCAAGCCGCACAATCCCCCGTCGCGGGTACCTCCCGGTAGCCCGCATTGCAGACGCACTTCAGGTTGCTGAACGTGGCGTTGTCCGGGCAGGGATTCTCGTTTTCCTCCACCACATCGAAGGTCCCCGTACAGGATTCCCCGTCGTAAGTCGCATCGAGTAGTAGATTGGTGATGGTCCCGTCGGGCAGCAGGTCCCAGCTGATCTCACCGGAAGCGGGTTTGCCCCCGATGATTTCTCCATCCTGAAAGACGGCCCCCGTCCGCGTCTCGTTGAGCCGCAGCGTCGTAAACTCAATAAAACCAAACAGTCCGACGATGGATACGAAATCGGGCTGGTTCGGCAGCTCCTCCACATTGATGAAGTAAGTGTCCCCGCCCGAGCCCGAGCAGCTTTGCGACACCTCATAGATGCCGTACCAGCTATCGGCTTGAAAAATGACGCAGCTCTCGCCATCCGTCGAAGGGTAGTAGCCCGAATTGCACTGGCAGCTGTCCTCCGCCTCGATGTAGGTCGCATTTCTCGGGGCAGTCTTCCTCCTCCTCCTTCTTTATACAATCCCCGTAGTAATCCTCCTCGTAGCCTTCATCGCACTCGCAGGCATCCGTGGCTTCACTGTAGCTGGAATTGGGGGGGCAGTCCACTTTTTCAACGCACTCGCCATCCTCATTGAGCTCAAAGCCCTCGTTGCATTCGCAGGCCTGCGTCGACGCATTGTAGGTCGAATTCTCGGGGCAGTTGACGCCCGGGTCCGGGATACAAGTCCCATCGGTCGTCTTGATGTAGCCCTCCATACACTCGCATTCTTTGGTAGCCGGATTGAGCGTCGAATTCTCGGGACAGTCGATGGGTACACAATCTCCTTCACTGTCCTCGACAAAACCTTCGTTACAGACGCATTCCCCATCCACGTCTCTGGAGGCATTAGAAGGACACGCACTGCTACCTTGGTCGCAATTGGTGGAGAGTAATATCATCAGGATGGCAAACAAAAAGAAAGGAATGGGATACTTCATTGTGCTAGTGATTTGTACAGGGATTCCGTTAATTTGACGCGCGCCGCTGACTTCCGCAGGCTGCTGATGGGGTCGCGGCTGCATCGTTTACTCCCAATTTAGGGCCAACTTGGACGCCCGGCGTTCAGTATCCCACAAAAAAGATTTCCCCATTCTACAGCGCCCCAAAAAAGCGTGTACTATTCTTGCACGGAGCGTGCAATAAACCCACTAAAAAATTGATAATCAACTACTTGCGCATTTCATTGGGCGCGTAGCCAAATTCTTGCTTAAAAGCCCGACTAAACCAGCTGGGACTGCGAAATCCGGTCTGGTAGGCGATCTCGGAGACGGTCGCTGCGGTACTTTGGAGGAGGGATTTGGCCTTTTGCAAGCGGACCTTGCGGATAAAATTGGCGGTGGAGCTTCCGGTCAGGGCTTTGAGCTTGCGGTAGAGCTGGGATTCGCTCAGGGCCAGCTTTTGGGCGAGGCGGGCCGCATTGAGCTGGGGATCGTCCAGCTGCTGCTCGATGTGGTAGAGTACGCGGTTGATAAAGGCCGCATCCTGATCTTCCAACTCGCTCCGCTCGACGGCATCCCAGGCCGAGGCCGTCGCGTACTTTTGGTAGAGCAGTTGCCGCAGTTTGAGCAGCTCTTCGATTCGGATAAACAGCTCGGCCTGCTGGAAGGGCTTGGTGATAAAGGCATCCGCCCCCCGCGACAAACCCCGCAGCCGATCCTGATCGGTGGCCTTGGCGGTAAGTAGAATGATGGGAATGTGGTTGGTCTTGTCGTTGGCCTTTAGCTGGGCACACAGTTCGTAGCCATCGGTATCGGACATCATCACGTCGCTGATCACCACGTCGGGAAGGTGTTCGATCGCCACCGCCACCCCCTCGCGGCCATTACCCGCGGTCAGTACCCGGTAATGCTCCCCCAGGCTCAGTCGCAGCAAGGAGCGAATGTCCTCGTTGTCGTCGACCACCAGGATGACCTTCTTCTCCTGCTCCCCGGCCTCCGCCTCCGGTGCCGTGGCCTCCAGGGCCACCGGGGGCCGCAGGGCGAAGGCATCCACCAGCAGCTCGGGGGCCCGTTCCAGCTCGGCCGTATTGCGGATGGGCAGCACCACCGTAAAGGTACTCCCCTGGTGTTCGACACTTTCCACCGCAATCGTCCCCCCCATCAGCTGCACCAGCTCCCGGGTCAGACTCAGGCCAATGCCCGAGCCCTCGCTGAGGGTTCCATTGCCCCGCTCCGCCTGGTAAAAAGGATCAAAAATACGGGCGACCTCCCCCGCAGGGATGCCCCGCCCCGTGTCCTTTACCTTGAGGATCAAACGGGGCGCCTCCTCCCCTTCCACCCGCAGGTGAACGATCACCGTATCCTCCCGCTCCGAATTTTTCAAAGCGTTGCTCAACAAATTGCCCAGGACCTTTTGCAAGGCATCCCGATCAAAATCCATCAGTTGACGGGGCGTCTCGCTGTAAAAGGTCAGCGTGGTGCCGCGGGCCGCCGCGTAGGACGAAAACTGCGCCACGATCCGTTCGAGGTACCACGCCACGTCGCTCTGTACGTAGTGGAGTACAAAGCGGCGCTGCTCCATCCGGGCCAGGTCCAGCAATTGATTGACCAGTTGGAGCACCCGACTGCTGTTGTGCTGGATGGTGTCCAGGGTTCGAAAGGCGGCGGAGCTGGTACGCTCCGGCAGCTGCTCCTGGAGGTGTTTGGCCAGGCCCTTGATGACCGTAATCGGCGTTCGAAATTCGTGGGTGATATTGGTGTACAACTGGCTCTTGAGGGCATCGATCTCCTGGAGTTTTTTGGTTTCCTCCCGTTGCAAATGCCGGGCGAGCAGCAGGCGGTAGCCGCCGTACAGGAGCCCCAGCGATACCAACAGGTAGACCAGGTACATGCCCCGGGAACGCCACCAGGGGGGCCGCACCTCCAGGGCGATGGCCAGGGCGGGCGTCGACCAGCTTTGTCCCCGTGTCTGTCCCTGTACGCGCAGCTCGTAATCGCCCGGGGCCAGGTCGAGCAATTGCAACTCGCGACGCTCGCCAAGCTGGTGCCACTGGGCGGTACCGGGAGACAACTGGTAGCGGAAGGTGGCATTTTTTTGTGGCCCGTAGCGCAAATCGGAGAATTGTAGGTACACCGGAAATTCGTCGTGTTCCAGCCGTAGGCGATCCCCCATCGGGCGGGCCGTCTCCCCCACCTTCAGGTCCGTAAATACCAGCTGCCCCTCCCGATTGAGGGCGGCCAAATCGCGGGGATGGAAAAAGTCGTAGCCCCGCCCGCCACCAAAGTACAGCTGGCCCAGCGAGTCGCGCGTGGCGGCACCCAGGGTAAATTCCTCGTTGCGCAGTCCGTCGCCGGAGTGGTAGCGCTCAAAGCGCTCGGTCTCGGGATCGAAGGCAAAGATGCCGGCGTTGGTACTCAACCACAACCGCCCCGCCGCCTCCACGATGGCGTAGACCACTGCGTTGCTCAGTCCGTCTTCCTCATCATAGACCCGGAAGCGATTGCTTTCCGGCAGGTAGCGGTTGAGGCCCTGCAGGGTGCCGATCCAGAGGTTGCCCCGCTGGTCTTCACAAAAACTCAGGACGGTATTGTTGCTCAAGGAGCTGCGGTCCTCGGGCGAATGCCGGAAGGAGGCCCACTCCACCGCCCGCCCATCGGTGTCCAGACGCAGCGTATTGACCCCATCCTCGGTCCCGATCCAGTAGCGGCCCCCGCGATCTTGAGTGAGGGCGTAACAAACATTGGTATTCACTCCCCCCATCACCCCCGGCCTTTGCGCAAAGTGTTGAAAGCGAAAATCTTCCCCCGCCACCGTACCGACAAAGCGATACAGGCCCTTGCCCAGGGTGGCGATCCAAACCCGCCCCACCGCATCGACCGTGATGTCGCGCACCTTAGGCTGTCCCAGCCGCAGCGAATCCACCGGATGCTGGGGCAAGTCCCGCAGTTGGGGTCGCTCCGGGTCAAAGGCATCCCGATCAATCAGCACCACGCCCTTTTGCGTACCCACCCACAGGTACCCCTCCCGGTCGATGGCCAGGCGCCGAACCTTGGAATGGGGCAAGCCCGCCGCCTAGCCGTACGCGTACACCCGCTCCCCACGCACCAGCAACAGGCCCGCTCCCGTACCCACCCAGGGTCGATCACCATCGACGACCAGGCTATACACCACCCGATTGGCGACCAGCGGGGAGGCGATGCTTTTAAAAACGGGTGGACGCCGGTCGTGGTAGTACAAGCGATTGCCCCCCAGCCAAAGCGTTTCCGCTTCGAGTAGCAGTTGGGTAATTAGGTTAGACTGGAGTCCACTTTGTCCATCGGAAGTGTAGTGACGCACACGGTCAAAACCGTCTTGGCCATTGAAATCGCTGGCGTAAAAGAGTCCCGCATCGGTGGCGAAATAAGCGGCTTCCTCATCCGTCGCCATTTCGTAGACGTAGGCCCCATTGAGCCTCAGTCCCCGGAGCTTTTGTACCCGCGGTGTCCCCGGTCGCCAGTAGAATACGCCCGCATCCGTTCCGATCAGTACGAGCTCGCGGAAGGCGGCGAAGGCATGGATCTTTTGTCCCGCAAAATCGGGGGCCAGGCGCTGGAATTCCGGCTTGGCCAAGCGCCGATCCGCGTAGTACAGGGCGCCCTCTCGGCTCCCGGCCAGCAAGAAGTCGGGGAAAGCTTGGAGGGTAGTGATGTTGGGGGTAGCAGTGGCGGCGAAGTTCAAACGTTCGCGATGGAGGCTATCGCCTCGGGGGCTGATTTTGACGATGCCCTCGGACAGGAAAGCGGCGTAAACCGTACCGTCCGGGTCGACGGTCAGCTGATTGCAATGGGCATTGGCGGCCAGGCCTTCGATGACCACGCGGTGAAAGCGTTCGGTAAGTGGATCGCCGTAGGCCAGTCCGTGGTTTTTGGTGCCCACCCAGATGCGCCCCAGGCTGTCCAGGGCCAGGGCATTGATAAAATTACCGGGAAGGCCGTGGGGATCCTTTTTGTGGCGGCGGTAGTGTTTGAAGGTGTAGCCGTCGAATCGATTGAGGCCATCTTGGGTACCGATCCACAAAAAGCCGCGGCGGTCTTTGACCAGGGCGTTGACGTACTCCTGCGACAGCCCCTCGGCGAGGCCGTAGGCTTCAAACTGCGGGGCTTGGGCCAGGAGGTTTGTGACCGGGATCGGAGCGAAGCCCCCCAGCAAGTAGTAGGTCATTAGCCAACGAAAGATTCTGGACCGAACGGTCGTCATGAGCGATGGATGAGGTCTATCAATTGATAAAGAATGATAGCTAAACTTTGGGAATTCCGGGTGGCCGCGGGGATGGGCTTGTCCCCATCAGCGGCGGGGGGCATCCGGGACGCGGGCTTCGGCTACGGCGCGGAGTACGGTGGGATAATCCAAAAAATCCTGGATGACGACCTGGGCGCCCAGTTCGTGTAGCACTTCGAGATCGCCCGCCCGGCGGATGCCGATAAAGTCGAGGCCCATGTTGCGGGTGGTGCGGACGTCCCAACTGGCGTCGCCGAGGTAAACGATCCGTTCCAGGTGGGGGTGCTGGGCGCGTGTCGCGTCGATGGCTTTTTGGAGGATGTCTTCGCGACGGATTTGCTCGTCGGCGCCGCTCAGTACCAGTTGGTGCTCGGGGATGCCGACGTGTTGGAGTTTGAGACGGGCCGGCCTTTCCCAGCCTCCGGTGGCGATGCCCACCGTAAAGTCGGCCTCGCCCAGCAATCGGGCGATGATGCGTTTGGCACCGGGGACTTCCATAAAGTCCTGGGGCTGCCGTTGGCGTTTTTGTTGGAGTAGGGCGACGAATTGGTCTTGAAAGTGCTGGATCTCTTGGGGCTCGGCTTCCCGCTGAAATTGATCGCGGATGACGGTACCAAAGATGGTATGGTCGGTGACGTGGGGGTAGACCCGCCAGTCGATGCTCGGAAAGGGACGCTCGTAAATGGTCTGGTAGATATGGGCAAAGCACTGGCTGTCGATCTTATTGGAATGGACCAGGGTACCGTCGATGTCGAATAGCAATAAAGTTTTGGCGGACATAATTTTGAGTTGTGGGGCCCAAGAAACGCTAAAATAGGGAATTGGAGGACCATTTCACGTAGAAATACGCTTGAATGGGAGATAATCTGGGGGCATTTTGGAGAAAAAACAAATGAACCACCACAATCAATGCCTCCCCCTCATTGCGGTCCTGCTCTTATTCATCGGAATGACGGCCTGCATCGATCGCCCCGCCGAGCCCTCCGGCCCGGAAGTGAGTGCCTCGACCACCATCCCCGATACGGTCCTCAGCATTTCGGACCTCCACCTCGATGTCTTTTACTCCAGCACCCTGGTCGACTCCCTCCGCAAGGCCCCCTACCGCGAGTGGGCGGGCATCTTCCACCGCTTGCAGCAAAGCGGCTTTGGCCAGGAAGGCGAAGATACCCATTACAACCTTTTTGCCTCCCTGCTCCAGGACCTGCCCCAAAAAGTTCAAAACCCCCACTTCGTCATCCTCTCCGGCGACTTTTTGGCCCACCACTTCCTGGGCAATGCCGAAGCGGCCGGGATGAGCCTCCACGAGAGTCAGGATTTCCTGGCCAACATCATCCGTTTGATCGCCGACCAACTGCAGGCCCTCTACCCCAATAGCGTTTTCGTCCCCGTATTGGGCAACAACGATTCCTACTGCGGCGACTATAAGGTGACGCCCAACGGCCGCTTCCTCTCCGACATGGTCCCCATCTGGAAGCAACTCCTCGGTAAGTCGCTCCCCCCGACCACCTTTAGCTCCGACTTTAAAAAGGGAGGCTACTTTACGGCTTTTTCCACTGCCAACCACCAGCACCGCATCTTGGGGCTCAACAGCAACCTCTTTTCCAAGAGCTACATGGAATCCAACCATCGGAACTACTGCGGCTCCAATCTCTCCTGGTCCGAAATCCAGCACCACGCCCAGGAGCACCTCGACTGGCTCAGCCAGGAACTGCGGGACGCCCGCCGCGATACGGCCCAAGTCTGGCTGGTCTACCACATCCCCCCCGGCATCAACGTCCCCGGTGCGCTGGGCGGCAGCTCGAGTCCCACCTTTTGGCACCAATCCTTTAGTGCCCCCTTCGTCGACACCCTCAATGCCTACCGGGACGTCATTTCCGCTCAGTTGGCGGGCCACACCCACATGGATCACTTCATGATCTTCAACGACGATAGCGGCCAGGCCAGCTCCTTCGTCCACATCACTCCAGCGGTCAGCCCCATTTTTAAAAACAACCCCGCATATTTTCTGTACACCTACGACGCCCAATCTACCCAGTTGCTCGACTACACGGCCTACTATTTCCAGGGCGTAGTCGACGCGACCCAAACGCAGTGGAAGGAAGAATACCGTTTTCAGGCCACCTACGCCCAAAACGGCATCAACGCCCAATCACTGGACCAATTGCGCCAGGACCTGGAGCAAAATACGACCTTACGTCGTGGCTTTCGCCTCAATTACAGCGCCCAGAACACCTCGGGTGCTTACGTACCCACGAGTAACAATTGGTCGTATTTTGCCTGTGCCCTCACCGCCGATTCGACCTACTCTACGAGTGGCGGAGGATGTATTGAGTTGCCCCAGCGCTAGGGGGATAGCAGTAAGGGGAATATCAGGCGTCAAAATCCAACTCCAGCTGGATGCCTTCCTCGGTGTGGTCTTTGAGTAAATTCGAGACGGCCACGCCGAGGAGGCGTACCGCCCCGGCCTCGCTCCAGTTGGCGACCAGCAGTTCATCGCAGGCCTTGACGAAGGCCTCCCGCTCGCGAATTTCGCGGACGTAAGTCTTGCTGCGACTGATGATTTGAAAATCAGGTGTCTTCATTTTTAGGGTGAGGGTACGGCCGTAGTTGTCCGTTTTTTCCATGTAGTCGTAGACCCGCTGGATGATGCTGGCGATCTTTTCGCGCATGCCCTCCAGGGTATCGACATTCTCGGAGAAGGTGCGCTCCGCTCCGATGGATTTGCGGATTCGATTGGGATTGACGGGTCGCTCGTCCCGGGCGCGGACAATTTTGTAGTAAAAGCGTCCCACCTTACCAAAGCGCTTGACCAGGTCGATCTCGCTGAGGGCCTTGAGTTGGGCCCCATTGCTCACCCCCATTCGCCGCATTTTTTCCGCCGTCACCTTACCGATCCCGTGAAACTTTTCGATCGGGAGGGCTTCCAGAAAAGCGTCCGCTTCGGCGGGGGTGATGACTTTGATGCCGTTGGGCTTGTTGATATCGGAGGCGATCTTAGCGATGAACTTGTTGAAGGATACTCCGGCCGAGGCGGTCAATTGGGTCTGGTCCCGAATTTTTTGGCGAATCTGCTCGGCGATGATGGTCCCCGAAGGCATCCCGATCTTGTTTTCGGTGACGTCGAGGTAGGCTTCGTCGAGGGACAGGGGTTCCACCAGGTCGGTGTATTCGTGGAAGATGGCGCGGATTTGACGGGATACGGATTGGTACACTTCAAAACGCGCCTTGACGAAGACCAGGTCTGGGCAGCGGCGTTTGGCCGTCACGCTGGGCATGGCGGAGCGCACCCCAAAGCGGCGGGCTTCGTAGCTGGCGGCCGCCACCACCCCGCGGTTGCCCGACCCGCCCACCGCCACGGGCTTGCCCCGCAGCTCGGGGTGGTCCCGCTGCTCCACCGAAGCGTAAAAGGCGTCCATGTCGATATGAATGATCTTGCGCAGCATAGGGCGGCATAAAAAAGAGTCGGACACTAAGATAGAGTATAGCGCCGACTCTCAACGGTTGTTGGGATGAGTATCTTCGTCCGATGGGATGCTTGGAGAAGGTTGCGCCGTCGTGGGGGGCAATCCGGGAGAATGGATACGTAAAATGGGAAAGGTAGATGCTACTTGGCGTTAAAGATAGGACTTTACATCTTAAAATAAAAATTAATATCTTTTTTGTACCACTTGGTACGTGGCGGTAGAAGGGACTCAAAATCTGAAGGGACGGGGTTCACTTTTTTGCGAAGGCCCTACTTTTTTTCAAAAATATTTTCCTTATTTTTCAAGGGCTCTGGCCGATACATTGCAATTATACCCAATTGTTTTATGGAATTTATCCGCCGAAAGCGTCTATGTAGGGACCTTTTCTCGGCAGGGACCCAAGTAAAAGATATCCCGGGAAAACGTCTTGGTAACCTTGCGGTCGAAGGGCTCGATCGAGTGGCTGGCGGAGCTATAGCCGTAGGTCAAAAAATCGAGCGACGACTGGCGGCGGTGGCTTGGGTGGGATTCCCTCCCTCAAGACCCTTATTCCACCTCCCCCTCATTTCCTCCGTTTTCTCTCTTTTTTACCCGCTCAAATCGAGTACCATCCCGACGTACCAGGACCAGGAGCCTTCGCACGGCTCGTACGGAAGCTCCCTCCGCTTCATTCACCATCCCCTTCCGCTTCCCACTAAAAGTACCGCGGCGTATTGATCTTTTTATTGCTGAAATTAAAGTCGTAGCCCAGCAGGATCTCAAAAGAGCCATCCGTAAAAGTGCGCAAATCCGAAAGGGTATAATCGTAGGCCGCACCAATCCGCAGTCCACTCCGCAGGTAGTACGCCGCCCAGATGTCCGCCGAGTCAAAGCTACTCAGGCCCCCAAAGGCCCGGGCCTCCACCGCCGAGCGGAACGAGACCCCCACCCAGAGCGCCTCGTAAAACAGTACCGAGAGGTCGATGTCAAACTCCGTAGGAGCACCGATGGTAAAGGAATTGGGACTGGACGAGAATTCGCCCAAAAAGCCAACGCTCTTGAAGAGGATGGAAGGTTTGAAGAGCAAGCCCGGTGCAATCGGTAGGATCACCCCCGCCGATAGGAAGTAGTGGCGGTAGAGCTTGGCCCACTCGTCAAGGCCGAGGGCATCGGCATCGTCCTGTAGGTCGAAGTTGATGAGGTGCGGGACCGAAAAGCCCACGTAAAACTTGGGGGCGTAATAGAACACCCCAGCTCCAAAATTGGGAATCCAGCGGTTGATGCCATCAGAAAAGACCGCATCCATCTGCTGGGGATCCTTAAACTTGAGGCCCGACCAGTCGGCCCGCCAGTTTTCTACCCCGGCTTGAATACCGATCGACAGCTTGCCCCGTCCAAAGGCCACGCGGTAAGCGTAGGCAAAATTGACGGTCGTCGAGCCCGAAGCCCCAATCTGATCGTTGTATATTCTCAGGCCTACCCCCACCCGTTCTCCCGTCGGGGTATGCACGGTCAGCGATTGCGTCGTCGGAGCCCCGTCGATGCCCAGCCACTGATCGCGGTAGATGATCCGCGCCGACAAATACTCGTGACTGCCCGCGTAAGCCGGATTGAAAACCAGGCTGTTGAACATGTATTTGGTAAACATCGGGTCCTGCTGGGCCTTACTGGTCCCCCACAGACCGCACAGGCAGAGTGCTAGTAGTATAGTTTTTCTCATGAAGTGGTTCGATTTCTGTTTTTTACGGCTTCCCCCAAAACGCAAATAATCCAGGGTTTACCACCTAATTTGGGAAACAAAAATCGTGCCTTAGCGTAGGCGGACCGATCCCGATCTAGCGATGGAGCTGTACGTAACCGTTGAGCACCCGCCCCTCACCATCTTCGACCCGGTAAAAATAGGTGCCATCCGGCAGTTCCTGCCCCTCCCAAGTGCCGTCCCAGCCCTCATCGTTGGTATAGCCTTCCCGCTCAAAAACCCGATTGCCCCAGCGATTGTATACCAGCACCCGATTGTTCGGAAACTGCTCGATCCCCAGAATCATAAAGCGGTCGTTGTTGCCATCGGCATTGGGGGAAAAACCAGTATAGACCTTTAAATCCGTACAGCGTACCTCCACCACCACCGTGGCGGTATCCCTACCCACCTCGTTTTCGATGGCGTAGCTAAAGCTGTCGACCCCATCGCAAAAATCGGGGTCCGGGAGGTAGACGAGGTTGAAGCCCATCCCCGAGGCCACGCCATTTAGCGGTGGATCAATGATGAGGATGTTGATCAAATTGCCATTGATCGTATCGTTGCGCAGGATGTCGATCTCAACGGGCGTGGCACTGGTCGTCAGCCCACTGTCGCGGACGGCCACGGGGAGTAGGGGCACCGCGCCCTCGATGGTCGTCACGATCAGGGTGGTCGAATCGCAGATCCCTAATTCGTCACAGTACACCAGACAAGCCGTATCGGTCCCGAGCTGGCGGCCTTCGTACACCACGCAAATCCGGTCTCGATCGAGGACGAAATCGACAAAGACGCCCGAATTGCGCGAACAAGCATTGAAAAAGGTATCCACCTCCCCCGGCAATTCCGAAGTGTCGATACACAAGGTGTCAAAATCGGCCAGTAGGACGGTGGTATCAATCACCTCCGGCTGGAGCCGTACCGCTTCCAGCACCAAGATCGTCGTATCGCAAAAACCCGCCGTATCGCAGCCGACCAAACAGGCCGAATCAATGCCCGGCGTCAGTCCGGTGTATTCTACGCAAAAGCTGTTATCCACCAAGATGACGTCGACAAAAACTCCGGCACTGCCCTCGCAGAAATTGAAGAAGGTATCCAGGGGATGGTGAAAGACACTGGTGTCGATGCAGAAGGTATCGCTCCGTCCCACCTCGACAAACAACGGGATGGTATCCCGCAGCGGCAGGGTTTCAATTACCCAATTGACCGTATCGCAAAGCAAGCCCTCACACACTTCCAGACAGAAAGTATCCAGGCCCAATTCCAGCCCCGAGTAGGCAATACAGTTCGTTCCCAAAATCACCTCGACGCTGACGTTGCCATCGCTGTCGTCCGGGCAAAGGTTGCGGAAGCTATCAATGACCGGCAAGTCCTCTAGACAAAGGGTATCGGTTTCACCTTCAAAAACGCGCAGCAAGGTATCGAGCGGCGGGGGCGGCAATACCAGCGAATCGCAGGTCACCGTCACGCTAAATTCGTCGACGCAAATGCTGCGGTTGTCCGTCACCCGGATGTCGTGCTCACCGGGGGAGAGCAAAATGGCGACCGCATCGTTGATGAGCTGCAATTCGATGTTGAAGGGCGCATTGCCGGAGCTGGCCACCTCCAGGGCGCCGTAGCTGCTGCCGGGATTGCCCCCCACAATCACCAGGCCCAGCAATTGCCAATTGCCCGCCGGATCCCAGACCCGCATCGAATCGGCCAGGTGGGCCACCGTAGTAAAGAGTGGCAGCGTAAAATTGGTACCGTTGACCTCCCAAGAGACCAGCTCGTAAATCCCCGGGATGGCCAGGGGAAAGACCACGTACTGAAAGCTGGTGTCGATGGCGCAGGGGCGAAAATCTCCCGTAAACAAGGCCCCATTGTCCTCGATCGTAAACTGCGGCAGATTGACCAGCTCGACGTCCAGACAAAGCGGTGCCGTCCCCGCACAACTGTCCGCTAGCAAGCTGTCCGGCCCGGCGTAATAATCCGGGCAAAGATCGCAAGCCACGTCCAACCACAGGGTACCCGAACAGCCGGTCGAATCCAGGGGCAGCACCAACTGGTGAAAACCCGTACCCACCGCATTTTGCGTTCCCTGCGCCGCGATCAACAAATCGAGCGGAATGGGATCACCAATGCTCACCTGCGGGCTCTCCACGTTCAAATCACCGTATTGGTTGGCCAGATTGCCCCCCACGATGCGATCGCCCAGCCGCTCCCAGTTGCCGAGGGGATCCCAAACGTTCATCGAGTCGAGGAGCACGGCAAAGCTGGGGAAAGTAGCCAAGCGAAAAGTATCCGCATTCACCACCCACTCTACCAATTCGTAAGGCCCCAGGGGTGCCAGCCGCAGCACCCGATCCAGGTCGTACTCGATCAGCGTATCCGGGTTACAGCCCACAAAGGGGGGGGCCAAAGGCTGCTGATCGACTTCGATGCTGTAAAATTGGGTGGCGAAGGGAGGAATGCTATCCAGGCAAAAGAGCGCCTCCCCGTCGCAGTCGTCGGCAAATAAATCCAGGGTATCGGGCCCCGCAAAAAAGGGCGTACACTGCAATCCCAAACTGACGCTGACCACCACCACCGTCGTATCGCAAAGTGGAATCGCCGCGTTGCATACCTCCACTAGCATGGTATCGACACCGGGGCCCAGGACCCCCGCATTGGGTTCGTAACGCAGACAGGCAGCGGTCAGCTCCAGGCTCCCCGTCGCGTTGCGGGGTGCTTCGAGGATGCGCGCATCCGTAAAGACGCCGCCCAGCTCCAGCAAACTCAGACAGGTATCGACACCGGTCTGCTCCGGGGTATCCAGGTACAGGGTGTCGGTAAGAGCCGGCACGGTCGGTGGATCAAACACCGCGTAGATCATACAGGTGGTATCGAGCAAATTTCCGTACTGGGCAATCACGCAGATGGTGTCCGCCCCGGGGGTCGCCCCGGCGTGGTAATCCAAACAGCCACTGCTAGCCAGGGTCCAGCTTCCCAGCGGCGACTGCCCATTGCGGTCCGCATCGCTGAGGACAATATTGGTCAGGTTACGGGTAAAACAAGCTTCCAGTTGGATGCAATCGGTTTGGGAACTGTTGGTAGGAATGACCCGTCGGAGGGTCGCGCTGTTGGGGCAAGCCAGACAGTCATCCACCACGATCAGGTCCCGGGCGTAGGCCGCACAGCCCCGGTCGTCCGTTACCGTGAGCTGGTACACACCAGCCGCTAATGAGGACAGTATGCTGGCGTTGGCGTTGCCCGGTAAATGGGCCCAGTCGTATTGGTAATTCCCCCTTCCCCCTTCCACACGCACCGCAATCGAACCCGGATCGTTACAGGTGACCGGACGTACCGTCGCCACGAGGAGCATCGGCTCGGGTTCCTCAATCGCAAAGCAGGCCTCCGCCGCCACACAAGCCGCCGCATCCCGAATGAGGAGACAGTAATTCCCAGCGGGCAATTCCCCATTGGTATAAGTCCCGTTCCCATCGCTGATGATGGTATCCGCGGGAAAGGCAAAGGTCGGTGGATAATCGACGGTAAAGTCAATTTTTCCATCCCGCCCCGCTGCACAGTCCAAGACCAGGGGCACCGCCGTATCCAGCCGCAGCCGTACCGCAGCGCTCTGGGCATCGGTCAGCACCACGCTTTGTTCGATCTGGCAATCGCCCCCACCGGGGTCGGTCACCGTTATGCCATACTGACCCGCCGCCAGGTTGTCCCGCAAAGGGCACACCCCACCGAAGCAACCCAACCCCACGAACGCCCCCCAACCCCCCAAAAACAAATAATAACAAACGCCCAATGAGAAGCCACCCGCCGCCAGGGTGTCCCGCAAAGCCCCCACCCCACCGTCGCTCCAAAACAGCGCGTAAGCCCCACTCCCCCCAGATACGAGTAATTCAATCCGGCCATTGGCCTGACCACAGTCCGGCTGCCGCAAAACCTGGGGCTGTACCCGCAACGGGTTCCCTTCGGGGATTTCAACCGCCACCACCTGGCTACAAGCCGTCACGGGGTCGGTCACCGTCACGTAACAGGTCCCACTGGGCAAATCCGTAGCGCTAAACTTATCGCTACCATTGCACCACCGATAGTCAAAAGCAATCGGCAGTAAAGTGGCGGCCCCGTTCGCCAACTGGCAGGTAGCGGCCTGAGTGACTTGGATATCCACCGTCGGACCATCCGCGTTTTGCACTAGGAAGTCGCGGCGGATCGAACAGGAAGGGTCGATGATATTGGTGATCACAACCGCGTACTGCCCCGCGGGCAAGTTGCTCTTACGTTCCGCCGTACCAATTCCCAGGTCGGGCGTCCAGCGGTAGTGGAATTGATTGGGATTGCCCTGCATCTCCAAACGGATGACCCCGTCCGCTGCCCCACAGCTCGCCTCCACCACGGCTACGTTGCGGATCACGGGTTCGATACAGCCCGTGGGACACTGATTGGCCACCACCAAGTCCGTAAGGGTTTGCCGACAGCCATTGGCATCGCGGACCGTAACCCGGTAAGTCCCTGCCAACAAATCATCACGATCCGGGCTTTGCCCACCCCCCGTCAGGTCCGACCAATTGAACCGGTAGGGGCCTACGCCCCCACTTACCTGAAGTTGGATACTCCCCGCCCGAAAACAGTCCTGGTTGGCGATCGCCAGATCCACGGCCAGGGGCGCCGGTTCGCTCACCGAAAAACAGTGTTGTCCCGCCAGACAGCCATTGGCATCCTCGACGATCAAGCAGTAGGTTCCGGGCGCCAGGGGCGCGGCGGGGTTCAAGGTATCGGTAGCATTTACCAAAAAGGTATCCGCCGGAAAGGCAAAACCAGCGGCAAAGCTAATGTCGTAGTCGAGCTGGACGTCCTGAACGCCCGCACAAGAGCCCAGCAGTTCGGTGGGGGCGTCGATACTGGCCCCCCGAACGGCGCTGGGCAGTGCAAAAGTCAGCCTACGCGCACAGCCCCGATCCAAATCGCTCACCTCGACGGTGTAGACGCCAGCGGCCAAATCATCGCGCCGGGCGTCCGCTCCCCAGCTGTAGGCATAGTTGCCACTGCCCCCCAGCACCCCAATCGTCACCGAGCCATTGGCCATTTGGCAACTGGGGACTTGATTGACCTGCGCCGTGAGCTGAAGCAGGTTTTCCTCCGGGATTTCAACCAGAATGACGTTAGGACAGGGCGGTACGCTTTGATCAAAAACGAGCACCTCGTAGGTACCCGCCGCCAAATCGTTGCGCGTACTGGCGGCCGTACCGTCAAAAGTCCAGCGGTAGGTAAAATAATCGGGTTGCAGACGGGCGCTGCCGTTCGACAGGGCACAACTGGCCGGACTGACCGTCAGGTCCTCCACGATCGAAGCATCGACATTGCCCACCACCAAACTCACCTCCGTAGCACAATCCACCCCAAGGGGATCGCTAATCTTTACCGTATACACCCCCGCCACGAGCGCCTCGCGCCGGTTGTTGGCGACATTGGGCGTTCCCAAGTCGGGCACCCATTCGTAGACGTAATCGGCGGGATTTCCAGCCGTGCGGACTTCCGCCCAGCCCGTGGCCTCCGCACAAGTCGATCCCCGACTAAGCAAATCCGTCACCTCCGGTGGCGTACACGGACAATCCTCCACCACCACCAGGGTCTCCACCCATTCGCACTGTCCCGCATCCCGCACCAAGAGCGGGTAACTCCCCGCTACCAAATCCGTCCGATTGGCGGGGTCGTCGGTTCCGGGCAGGTCCTGCCAATCAAAGGTGTAAGGGGCGGTTCCCCCACTCACGAGTACCTCGATCCGCCCCGGAGCCGAGCAATTGGCCGGGTCAATCGTCGGGAGCACCACGAGGGCCGGACTGATCGTCACGGCTACGTCGATCGTGCTGCTGCAGGTACCGTCGTCGATGAGGACACTATAAATACCCGCTTGCTGGGCCCCCACTGCCGTAAGCACGGGATTTTGGAGATCGGAACTGAAATTATTGGGGCCCGTCCAGTGGTAGAGCAATCCCCCCTCGGCAAAAAGTCGGAGCTCGTCCCCCGTACAAAGCGGGCCGTTGGCACGGGCGGTTCCGCCGTTTCCCGTACCCCGAACGGTAATGCGCTGGCTGATGGCATTCTGGTTGCCACAGGCATCGGTGACGGTCCAGGTGCGGGTACGTACCAAGCCACAGTCGCCAGTCGGGCTATCGCTTTCGATCAGGTGGAGCTGGGGGTTGGGATCACAATTGTCGCTGGGGGCCGGGTTGGGTGGGGGCGGAATGAGCTCGCCCCGAGCGGGATCGACCGTGATGTCGGCCGGGACTTGGCCAAAGGTGGGTTCGGCGCTGTCTTTTACGGTGATGAGCTGAACTTCCGCGGAGGAATTGCCACAGCCATCGTCCGCCGACCAGGTGCGAATGATGAGGTATTCGTATGCACTACAGGGCCCATTGGTACCCTGGGTACTGCTTTCGGAAAAGGTGATCGTCACGTCAGTGGCCCAATTATCGGTAGCCAGAATATCGACGTAGCGCTTCGGGGCCAGGGGAATGGCGCCACAGGTAACCGTGGTATCCGCGGGGACGCCGAGCAAGACGGGAGCTTCCATATCGATAAAGCCCGCGTCGAGGATACTGATCGACTTGTTGTTTTCAATTCGGAACGCTGCGGTGCGCCCGGTCAGCGGATCGGCATCGCTACCGAGGGTATCAGCACCGGGAGTGAGGCTGGTGTAAGCTACGCCGCTGATGCCCGGGGGCAGCCCAAATTCGAGGGTGTACAGTCAGGGGTGGAGGTCGGTGAAGGCGTAGCTCCCGGTGGGTCCGGAGAAGGTCAATTCGTCGACGGCATTGCCCAGTACATCCGTACCCCGCAGGGTGATGGGAACGTTGGGGATGCCCGCCTCACCGGGGTCCTGAATGCCATCTTGATCACAATCCTTCCAGACGTAGTCACCGACGGAGGTGAGGAGAACGAGTGGGCTGGCGGTGGTCTTGGCACGCCAACGGGCGTACCATTGATAGTCGTAAATGCCCAGCCCCGTAAAAGATTCCCCAAAGTGGGCGGAAGGCGCGGGATGGATCGTAGGCGTACTGATGGCCGAGGACGGCAGGGCCAGCAGCAAGAGACTCCAACAAACGAGTTGGGACCAAAAACGCGGCCGGGTCAATGGAAGGTGCTCCGGGGTGGGTGCGATAAATGGAGGCTTGGAAAGACAATGATGGACACCGAATTGTCTAAGTAAGCTCATAGCAGGGTAAGAATTGGTCAATGAATTGGGTCGTGTTAATTGTAAGTTCGTTTTGTGTAGTCACATCCTTGGGTAAAACGCCATTCCCCATTGCGCGAAACCACACGCTCATTTTTCTCCCTCGTTAAGCTACCGATTGCTCTCAAAAACGGGAAATATAGCCCCGTGCGTACGGCAAATAGGGAAAAAAATGGTCACAATGCGTGCGAGTTGTCAAAGGGAGGAACGGTGGGGAAACCTTGGCCCAAAACAGCCGAGCGCCGGGGTGGAGGCAGCAAAGCACTTGGCCAGGCAAGGTTAAAAGAGGGTGTTGCGGGGTGTAAATGGCTGGTAATCAGTACGAAAACCACAACAAATATAGGTAAAAAACCGGGCGGAGTAAAGCCTTGGGCGAGCTGAGGTAAGAATTATTGTGTCACAAAAAACGACGTTGGGTCTAGCAGCTTAGCAGTCAATTGCCTATGCAAAGAAAAAAAAGCTATTCCGTAGATCATTTTTTGTCCCTACAGCGCCTCTCTTTCTGGTGCATCCGAGTATTGGCCCCCTTCCCGACCCAGGACGGAGTTGGGAAAATCGCTCCGGGCCTCTTCCAGTAGCGGACTCAATTCCTTGTAGCGCGAGCTGTAGTGCCCCATCAGGAGCTGGCCCACCCCCGCATCACGAGCCAGGGTGGCGGCCTGGAGGGCCGTACTGTGCTTAGTCTTTACGGCCTGGTCGACCATATCGTGCAGGAAAGTCGTCTCGTGGTAAAGCAGGTCGACGCCCCGCAGCAAGTGCTGCAATTGGGGCAGGTAGCAGGTGTCGGAGCAATAGGCGTAGCTGCGGGAGCGGTAGGGCGGCAAGGTAATGCTCGCATTGGCGATGATGCGGCCATCGGCCACGGTCACCGCTTCGCCGCGTTTGACCGCCTCAATTTGGGGAATGCTCAGCCCGTATTCGGTGATGGCGGTGGGTTGGATATTGCGTTGTCGCTGTTTTTCGCGAAACAAAAAGCCGGTGCTCGGGATGCGGTGCTCCAGCGGAATGGAATAGACCTCCACCACTCCGTCTTCGAAGAGCAATTGGTGCCGTTGGTCGTCGACGACGTGAAATTCCAGCTCGTAGGCCAAAACCACTTGGGAATAAAAAAATTGGGATTCCAAAAACTCACGGAGCCCCGCCGGGGAGAAGAGCTGCATCTTTTCCTTGCGGCCATTGAGGTTCATGGTGGTGAGTAAGCCGACCAGGCCGTAGACGTGGTCACCGTGGAGGTGGCTAATAAAAATTTGGTGGATGCGATTTCTGCGGACTTGGTATTCCGTCATACGCATTTGGGTGCCCTCCCCGCAGTCGATGAGATAGAGGCGATCCATCACGTTGAGTACCTGGGCGCTGGGGAAGCGATGGTTGGCCGGGATGGCGGAATTACTGCCGAGGATGGTGAGCTCAAAACGCATGTGGTTAGAGGTTGTGAGGGCGAGATATGGGCTACCACCTGCTGCTCGACTAGTATCTAATACCAGCGGGGGAGTTTAGGCATCTTCGGATTCCCCGCCGATTTCGCGCTCCATCTCGGACAGGAGGACGTAGTCGATGGCTTCGGCTTCGGTGGGGATGATGGTAAAGACCTTATCCAGCCGGGTGATCTTCATCAGTTTGGATACATTGTCGTGAACGAGACCGGTGAGTACAAAAGTTCCCGCGGCGTCCCAGAGGCGATTGGCGGTGAGGATGGCACTCAGCCCGGAGGAGTCCGCGAAGCTCACCTCGGACAGGTCGAGGATGAGGTTGGCCACCCCCTCGTTGTGGAGGATTACAAACTCGGATTTCAACTGCGGAGCAATAAAGGAATTGAGGGTTTCCTCCTCCAACTTGAGCAGGGTATACCGTTCTGCTTTTTCAACTCTGAATTTCATACTGGCACTACTGTTTTCAGCCAAAAAATCAACTTTTTAGGCAGGGGCTGGGGGAGTTGCGATCCTCGGGTCCCCAGACAATCTGCGCACAACAAAAGTAACCATAATATGCAATAAAGCACCAAGCGACCGGGAATAATTTACTCCAACCCCCTTCCTCCCCAGACGGACCAATGCCGAGCCCCACCGGACTTCCCCGATGGCCAGACCATTTGGCAGGTCCCACCTTTGCCTCCGGACAGGGCGGCAGAAAGCAAGGGAGAAAATTCGGTAAAAGTGGCAGTTGGAGACCATAAAATATTAAAAACCTTCATCAAATAAACATTATTTTTTTAATGGCATTATTTTTTCAGGAACATTCAGATATACGGAGACCATTTTTAGACATTTGGATTTTGTAAGGCTTGTAATCTTAAGATATTAGCCTTATTATTGTTTCATAAGGTTCCCTTCACAACTTCGCAGCCGTCACGACCTTCGAGGTTGGAACCAAACCATCAAGAAATTCACCATTACATGAACAGAAGATTCTCACCAAAAGTCAAGCAGATTATCTCCCGCAGCCGCGAAGAAGCCGTCCGCTTGGGGCACGACTTCATCGGTACGGAGCACCTGCTCCTCGGAATAATGCAGGACGCCAACAGCTTGGCGGTGCGCGTGTTGAGCTCCCTCGAGGTGGATGCCATCGACCTATCGCAGACAATTGAGGATTCCATCGCACGCAACAATAAACTCGCTTCTACCGCTCTCAACATCGGCAACCTGCCCCTAAACACACACGCCGAGAAGGTACTCAAGGTGACCTTCCTGGAAGCCAAGATGCTCAAGAGCGAAGAGATCAGCCCCGAACACCTGGTATTGTCCATTCTCAAGCACAAGGACAATCTCGCCTCCCGCATTCTACACCAGTACGACATCAGCTACGACATCTACAAATCGGAGCTGGAGTACGTCCGCCAGGAGCAGGAGTTTTCTCACCCCGACATCTTCGACCAAGCGCCCTCGGAATCCGAAGAGCCTTTCGAAGAGGAAGATGCCTCCCGCTACCAGCGCAAGGGCAATTCCAAGTCGCGGACCCCCGTACTCGACAACTTCGGTCGCGACATCACCAAGCTGGCCGAAGAAGATAAGCTCGACCCCATCATCGGTCGGGAAAACGAAATTGAGCGGGTCTCCCAAATCCTAAGCCGCCGGAAGAAGAATAACCCCATCCTGATCGGAGAACCCGGCGTGGGTAAAACGGCCATCGTCGAAGGACTGGCCCTGCGCATCATCCAACGCAAAGTGTCGCGGACGCTGTTCAACAAACGCATCGTCATGCTCGACCTCGCCGCCCTGGTGGCCGGCACCAAATACCGGGGCCAATTCGAAGAGCGGATGAAGGCCATCATGAATGAATTGGAAAAATCCCGCGACGTCATCCTCTTCATCGACGAAATCCATACCATCGTCGGCGCCGGAGGGGCAACCGGATCGCTGGATGCCTCGAATATCTTCAAACCCGCCCTGGCTCGTGGCGAACTGCAGTGCATCGGTGCCTCGACGCTCGACGAATACCGCCAGCACATCGAAAAAGATGGTGCCCTGGATCGTCGTTTCCAAAAAGTCGTCGTCGATCCGCCCTCGCCCGAAGAAGCGGTACACATTCTGGAAAACATCAAACCGAAATACGAAGAGTTTCACAACGTCAACTACTCCGACGAAGCCATCAAGGCCTGTGTACAGTTGAGTGACCGCTACATCAGCGACCGCTTCCTGCCCGACAAGGCCATCGACGTGCTCGATGAAGTGGGTGCGCGGGTACACCTCAAGAACATCCACGTTCCCAAGCACATCGAAGATCTGGAGAAGAAGATCGAGGAACTCAAGGAAAAGAAAAATCAAGCGGTCAAAAACCAGCAGTACGAAAAGGCGGCCGACCTGCGCGACGATGAGTCCAAACTGGTACGCCAACTCGAATTTGCCAAGCTCGAATGGGAGGAGGAAGCCAAAACCAAGCGCTACCCCGTCCACGAAGAGGACATCGCCGAAGTGGTCTCCATGATGACGGGTATCCCCGTCAATCGCGTGGCCCAGAGCGAAAGCAACAAGCTGGTCAATATGGGTGAAGACCTCAAAGGGGCCATCATCGGCCAGGACGAGGCCATCCTCAAGATCACCAAGGCCATCCAGCGCAACCGCGTCGGCCTCAAGGATCCCAGCAAGCCCATTGGCTCCTTTATCTTCCTCGGCCCCACCGGGGTCGGTAAGACCGAATTGGCCAAGGCCCTGGCCCGCTACATCTTCGACTCCGACGATGCCCTGATCCGCATCGACATGAGTGAGTACATGGAAAAATTCTCGGTCAGCCGACTGATCGGAGCGCCTCCGGGCTACGTGGGTTACGAAGAAGGAGGACAACTGACCGAAAAGGTACGGCGTAAGCCCTACTCGGTCATCCTACTCGACGAGATCGAAAAAGCCCACCCCGACGTGTACAATATCCTCCTGCAAGTGCTGGACGATGGTCAGCTTACCGATGGACTGGGTCGCAAGGTCGACTTTAAGAATACGATGATCATCATGACCTCCAACATCGGGGTCCGTCAGCTCAAGGACTTTGGCCAAGGGGTTGGTTTTGCCACCCAGGCCCGTCAGGACAAGGCCGACGACTACTCGAAGAGCGTCATCTCCAACGCCCTGAAGCGCACCTTCTCGCCCGAATTCCTCAATCGGATCGACGATGTGGTGATCTTCAATAGCCTGGATCAGGACAACATCTTCGAAATCATCGACATCAGTCTCAAGGACCTCCACAAACGCCTCGACGGAATGGGCTACAAGCTCGTGCTGTCCGAAGAAGCCAAAAAGTTTGTGGCGGAAAAAGGATTTGATCCTCAATTTGGTGCACGCCCCCTCCACCGGGCCATCCAAAAGTACATCGAAGATCCACTCGCCGAGTTTATCCTCAGTGAGAATCCCGCCGAAGGCAGTGTGTTCGAGGCCATCCTCAACAAGGAAGGAGACGGCTTGAGCATCGCTTCCTCCAAAGATGTCCAGAGTGACGTAAAGGAGTAATCCACACTATAAAATAAAGACGGAGGCATTCATTCGTTGGAATGGATGCCTCTGCGCTTTCTTACATCCTACTGTTTTCACATATTTCGGGTGGAAAATTTTCATACTCCCTTTAAAAAGAGCATATTTGTTAACAAATGCCGAGGGATGTTGAACTTACTTCAATAACAATCCCTTATATTTTTGTAATAGCTTTTATTTTTTCACTAAATCAAAATCATTTGGCAAGAGGAAGAAGACCTAGAAATTATCAAAGACAAGCGGAAAAACCCCGCTTCCGCATCAATCAATACATTCGCGTTCCCCGGATTCGCCTCGTTGGTGACAACTTGGACAAAGTCAGCCGGGTTGCCGGACGCGAAGTAAGCTCCGACATTTACCCCACTCAACAAGTCCGCGATTGGGCGGAAAAGTTAGAATTGGACCTCGTCGAAATCTCCCCCAAGGCCGATCCACCGGTCTGTCGAATCATCGACTACAAAAAATTCCTCTATCAGAAGAAGAAGAAGGAGAAAGAAATCAAGGCCAAAGCCGTAAAGACGGTCATCAAAGAGATTCGCTTCGGCCCCAATACCGACGATCACGACTTTGAGTTCAAGCTGCGCCACGCCAAGAAATTCCTGGAAGAGGGTGCCAAGGTAAAGGCTTACGTACACTTTCGTGGCCGGACCATTGTCTTTAAGGAAAGGGGTGAATTGCTCCTGCTCCGCTTTCTCAAGCAACTCGAAGAGCTGGGGAGTGCCGAAGCCCTGCCCAAGATGGAAGGCCGCCGGATGACGGTGGTGATCGCTCCACTCAAAAAGGCCTCGCAAAAGCAACGCCCCAAGAAAACCTCGACCCCGGACCGCGACAAGTAAATCCTGGCTCCGGGACGGATCATTTTCTGCTCCCACAAAGTTTGATTAACTAGCAGTTTTTCGCTATCTTTGCCATCCGTTTGCAAAGACGACTATATATTTAACCGTAAATAATTAGGACCATGCCTAAGATGAAGACCCACTCCAGTGCCAAGAAGCGTTTCAAGGTCACGGGAAGTGGTAAAATCAAAAGACGTCACGCGTACACTTCGCACATGATGCGCAACAAGTCAAAGAAGCAGAAATTGGCCCTGAGCCACTCGACGCTCGTCAGCAAGGCCGACGAGGGTCGGATCAAGCAGTTACTCTGCCTGAAATAAATCCATTTTTTTAACGAGGATACCGGCCAAAGCATTCTCCAAGAATCTCGGTATCGTACTAAAAATCAACGCAATATGCCCAGATCAGTCAATGCGGTCGCCTCGCGCCGCCGCCGTAAGAAAATCATGAAAATGGCGCGGGGTTACTTCGGTGCTCGCTCCAAAGTATACACCGTAGCCAAAAATGCGGTCGAAAAAGGCCTCACTTACGCCTACCGCGATCGCCGCAACAAGAAGCGGGCCTTCCGTCGGCTCTGGATCGCTCGGATCAACGCGGCCGCCCGGATCAATGGCACGACCTACTCCCGCCTGATGCACCTCTTGTCCAAAAACGACATCGAGATGAACCGCAAAGTTCTCGCCGACCTGGCCATGAACCACCCCGATACCTTCAAATCGGTGGTCGACTCGGTCAAGCAGGCCAGCTAGTTCGGTCCGTAGGGACCCGCACAACGGAAGGGGAAGCGATGATGATCGCTTCCCCTTTTCAATTTTCCAATGGTTCAAAATATGGGCCCGTGGCCCTTCCCTTAATACTTCATCACTTTCTCAGAATGGACCAAGCCGTTGGGCTGGATCACGCGGAGTAGGTAAACCCCCGTCTCCAATTGGGACAGATCCAACTGCCGACTGGGCTCCACCACGGCTTCCTCCATCACGATCCGACCGTCCACCGCTACCAATTCGAGGTAGGCTCCTTTCTCGCCCAGTTGGACATTGAGGACATCGCTAGTGGGATTGGGGAAAATGCTAACCGCATCACCACCCAAGGCTTCCAGCGCCGCTTCGCGGGTCGTTTGATCGTCGTCGACGTCAAACCACAGGTCTTCCGATCCCTCTCCATCCAGGTAGTAATAGGGTGGCCAACCTCCGCCACCACAACCCGTCAACGATAGGGTCCGACAGCGCTCCTTACACGCTCCGAAGGCATTATTGGCCCGTACGCAAAGTAGCCCACCACCACCGTAAGAGGCGCTGGTGTAAAGCTGGGCACTGGTGTGGAAGGAATACATGGAAATGTGGCTGCTTCCCGTCCAAGTCCAGGTATAAGAGGTTGCACCGGGGATGGTCTGGGTATAGTAGCTGCCACTACAACCCGCCACATCGGGGCCCGTGATATAGGGCAGGGCTCGCTGGGTAGCCGCTTGGGCGTCGATCAGGCCGTAGCCCATCTCATCGTCCCAGGTCCCGTTGGACCGTCCCGAAGTCGTCGTGTAGGAGTAGCCCCCCACCTTACGCGCGGTCAGTTCGATGATGTCCCGAACCTGATCCTGGGTCAGACAGGGGTTCTGGTTGATGATCAGAGCTGCCAAACCCGCTACGTGCGGACAGGCGGAGGAGGTTCCATTAAAAGCGCTGTTGTACCCGCTGCCATTGGTCGTGGTCGGAATCTTAACGCCGGGTGCTACGACGTCCAGTTGGCTGCCGAAGCTACTCCCCCACCAAAACTCACCGTCACAGGAGGAGGGGTTCTTTCTTTCGTAGCAGGGGCTCATGGCACCCACCGCGATGATATCGCTGATCGTATTGGCGGGGGGAAGGACGCTGCTATTCGAGTTGCCCGCGGCAAAACACACCACGGTGCCTTTGCCACCACGCCCACTGTTCAGCGCGTTCTGGATGGCGTTTTGGATAATCGATACGCCCAGCGTAGAATGGCCCCAGGAATTACTGATCACGTCCGCTCCGTTTTGCCAGGACCAGTTGAGCCCGTCCGACAGGTGCGAAGTAAGGCCAGTCACGAAGGTCAGGCTGTGGCTCACCGACATCATACGACCGTAAGGAGCTACGCTGGAGACGCCCTGGCCGTTGTTTTTCCGCGCACTGACGATACCCGCACAATTGGTGCCGTGGGTTCCCCGCAGTTGGGAGGGAGAGGTACCGGTTTGGCAATCGTAGCTGCTGCTGTGGATGTTTTGCTGTAAATCGGGATGGTTGAGTTGGATGCCCTGGTCCAAGACGGCGACGCGTACCGAGCTGGAGCCAGCATTGAGCGCACTACAGACCCGAATGTCCGCTCCCGAAGTCCCGCCGTTTTGCCCAGTGTTTCGCAAGTTCCACTGGGTGGGGAATAAGGGGTCGCTGGCGCACTGGTCCAACAAGTCGATCAGGAAGTCGGGATGGGCTTCGGCAAAAAGGCCGGACTCGTAAAAACGATTGGCCATCTCCAAACCATGGAGACCACTCTGCTTGGTCACTCTCAATACGTACCACAAGGGCATAAAGGTATTTTGACCCGCGATCCGGGCATCCTGTTTTTCTGCGTAGTCCCGCAACAGCGCAAAGTCGCTCGCTCGCTGCAATTTGACGTAAAAGTAATTGGAGACGCCAACGGGACTGTCATCAACGGTAAAATAGGGAGCAACCGTTTCTACGAAACCCTCACGGCCAAGCTGCTGGAGGAAGCTGGCGTAGGCTTCACGGTCTCCGGGACGGAGCAGCCGAACCTCGGCCCAGGACCACTCTTGGTCTTCGCCTTCCCGGTCGATGACGTTGAGGGTGCGGTACAATTGATCCGTTGCAAAGCGCGTAATTTCGGCCATACCCAGCAGGCTTTTCTCCAGATCGTCACGGGTAGCATTTTCGGTGAGCTCCACAAAGGTCAGTTCGTAGTTGGGGAGTAATTCGGTCGGACCGTCCACACTGTAGTAGTAAGCATTTTGGGCGGGAAGTAGGTGCACTAGGACACACAGGCCTAGCCATAGACATAATGGTCTTTTCATAATTAATGGGGTTTAGGGAAATGAAAATGTACGAGCTCGTCTTACTAAATTGAGGGAAATGTTCGCTCCTTTCAAATCTAATTTCCCCACCGGTACAAAAGCCCGATAAGCGGACGAAAATCAACGATGAGTGGTAAAAAAAGGGCTGCCCCAACGGTGGTCGGGACAACCCAGGAGCCCGCTTAACGGTAAATATCAGGTTGTGCCTTATAAATGCTTTTGAATGAAGGTGATTCGGATTTTGGTTCTCGCCGAGCCTCATTCCGAGCCGAATAGCCATAGCTATTTGGCGAGG
>CALCCH010000229.1 GCA_937899855.1 uncultured Saprospirales bacterium
GGCCTCCTTCGTCTTGCCGCTTGGGCTTCGTGGAGCTCTGTGGTCCCCTCGTCATTTATTGTCGGTCCTAAATTGCGGCCGTGTTTCGGGTGGGGGCGGCGCCGGTGCGGCAGGAGGGGAAATGGGGCTTTATCAAAAAGGATGGAACCAAATTGACCCACTTCATCTACGAGGAGGGCGAATATTTTATCAATGGAGTCGCCCGGGTCAAGCAAAACGGCAAATGGGGGTCCATCACTTGGAACAAGCGCAGCTAGCTTTGCCCCTCCCAAAGGATCAAGGTCCGGTCGTCACTCGCCGAAACCAAATAATCGCCCTGCCAGCGCAGGCGGTTGACCGAATTGAGGTGTCCCCCATCGCGCCGGCCCTCCAACACCTTCCGCAGTCGGTACGAGCCCGCTTCCCAAACTTTGATGGTTTTGTCGCGGCTGGCGGTAAAGAAATACGCCCCCGCCGGCTGCCAGCAGATGTCGTTGATGGTGTACAGGTGGGCGGGAATGTGTTCGACCAGGGTAACCTCACCTTCCAAATTCCAGACCTTCAATTGCGCATCGCGCCCGCCGCTGAGGAGCTGGCGCTGGTCGGGACTGTAAGCCAGGGAAAATACCGAGTTGGCGTGCGCCTTCACCAGCGTTTGCCGCAGCACCAGGCTTTCCGCATCGAGGAGGTAAATGTTTTGATCGCTCGACCCCACCGCCAGCTCTCCCCGCCGTTCGGAATAGGCCAGGCAACGCAAGCTCTCGTGCGACAGCAGCAGGCTCTCCGTACTCCGCCGCTCCGCTACGGACCAACGGCTGAGCGTTCCCCCACCACCTACGGAAAGTAAGCTATCTCCCAGTACCATAAAGTCAAAAACCCCCTTGCGGTGGTGGGCAATGTTGCGCGAACGCGCCTGATCCGCCAGGTCGATCCAGTGGAGTCCCCCCGTGAGGGTACCCGCCACCAGCAGCTGTCGTTCGGTGAAATGATGCAAGGCAAAGATATTGCCCTCGGCCTGCGCAATCACCCGGCCCGGATCGGGATTTTGCAGGTCCCATTCTACGATCCAGCCTTCGCCTCCACCCGACAGGAGGTAACGCTCACTCCGGCCTCGCGCCAGGGCAAAAACCGCCGCCCGGTGACCGGTCAAGCGGATTCGTTCGGAGCCGATGGGTTGTTCAGTGGTATTCACCACGCGAAGATATTGAATTTGTTTTTAGAAGCCATCTCAAAATGTTTTTGTCGGCGAGGGAGTGGTCATTTGCGTTCCGACGAGGCGCCAAAACGGAGCGTAGCCTTCGCTACTCGACACTTTTGGCAACGAAGTAGGGGCGAAAATGACCCTGACGTAGCCCAAATCGACGAAGGAGATTCACGCCAGTAAAGGATATTTTTGAGAGGGCTTCTGGATCAATTCTCCTATATTTAACCCACAAAGCGGGATTATGCCTTTGATTGTACACCGAAAACTTCCTTCCGACGCCGAGTTGGGGCTCTGGCGCATCACCGAATCGGAAGCTTTCTTTAGCCAACAACTCGACCTATCGGATGCCGAACGGGCGTACATCGCCCGGATCAAAGGCCACCGACGCTTGGAGTGGCTGGCGGGTCGGCTCTTGCTTCACCACCTGTCGGGCCGGGAAACGCGGGGCGCCTGCTACAAGGACGAATTTGGCAAACCCCACCTCGAAAATTCGCGTTACGACATCTCCATCAGCCACTCCCGCGAACTGGCCGCCGTACTGGCCGCACCGCGTCGGGTGGGCATCGACATCCAAAAGCTGGTGGGAAAGATTGAGCGCTTGACCCACAAGTTCCTCCGCCCCAACGAACTGGCCAGCCTGTCCACCACCCAACGCCTCGAACACCTCCTCGTCTACTGTGGCGCCAAAGAAGCCTTGTACAAAGCCTACGGCCGACGCGAACTCGACTTTCGCCAGCACCTGCTCATCACCCCCTTTTCCTTTGACCTGCACCGTGGCCAGTGCCACGGAACGGTACACAAGGACGCGCACCACAGCGAATACCAACTCCACTACGAACAGTTGGACGACTACATCCTCGTGTACGCTCTGGAGCTCGATCCGTCCTGAGGTGTTCGCCGGGACCTAGGGCCGCTACTGCCCCCCACAGCCGCAAACCGCACAGGCCTCCAGCGTCTCAAAAGGAACATTGCCCTTGCAGCCACCCCAGATAAATTCTTTGCACATGCCGGCCTCCACATCAAAGTAATAACGGGGCATGGCTGCTTGACAAGGACCGGAATTGGGCGCCTCCAGACAGGGGGCCGGAAGTTCAATTTCCTCTTTACTACAAGCGCTTAGCGCACTCAGACTGGCAAACAATCCCAAAAGGATTGCTATCTTTAGGAGCTTCATAATTATGGATTAATCAACGGTTACAATAAGTTTTCGGACCGCAGTCCTTCGCTTAGAAAGACGCTCGCCGACGGAAATAAGGTTGGGCCGTTGGACAAAAGATCACCGCAATGAAATTTTTTGCTGGCTTTATGACCGGAGTGCTGGTCACCCTAATCGGCGTACTGCTGTGGCTGCGTTCGGATGTACCGGCCCCCGCTACTCCCCTGAGCGAAGCGCATCCCATCCCCGCCGGCTTTGCCGAATTTTACGAGCAGTTTCACCGCGACAGCACCTACCAACTGACGCACATCAGCTTTCCCCTCGCCGGCATCCCCGCCGGAGCGGAGGTCGGCGATTTGGACCTGGACAATTTCCGCTGGCAACGGGCCGACTGGGTCCTTCACCGCCCTTTTGACGATCTCGAAGGACAGTTTGAAAGGGAATTGTTGGTGCTCAATGCCGATATGGTCGTAGAAGATATCCGGGGTGTCGATGCCCAGTACGGCATGCAACGCCGCTTCTCCCGTCTGAGTGACGGCTGGTACTTGATTTACTACGCGGGAATGAACAAGCTGGCGAGCCCCACCGCCGAAGGGGCCGCAGCGGGCGAGGAATAGCAATTACCAACGCTGGCCCTTGGCCAAGTAGTGCTGGACGTAATCCGCAACGCCTTCCTCCAAGCTGTGAAATTCCCGGTCGTAGCCCGCCGCCCGCAGCTTACTCATGTCGGCCTCGGTAAAGTACTGGTAGGTATCGCGGATATCCTCCGGGGTATCGATAAACTGGATGCTGGGTTCGAGACCCTGAGCCCGAAAGACACTTCGCCCCAGGTCGTAAAAGGTGCGTGCCTGACCGGTGCCTACGTTGTACAGCCCACTTTCCACCGTTTGGTTTTGGTAGAGGAAATAGCAAACGTCGACCACATCCTTGACGTAAACAAAATCGCGTTTTTGCTCCCCGTCCCGGAAATCGGGGTGGTGCGAACGGAACAGCTTGAGCCCACCGGTTTGGCGAATTTGGCGGTGGGCATGAAAGATCACCGAGGCCATTCGCTTTTTGTGGTACTCGTTGGGTCCGTAGACGTTGAAAAACTTGAGGCCCGCCCAGAAGGGGGGCTGATGCTCCTGCTGGAGGGCCCACTGATCAAACTCGTTTTTGGAAACGCCGTAAGGATTCAGCGGTGCGAGCTGATCGACGATGTCGTGATCGTCGCGGTAGCCCAACTGCCCATCGCCGTAGGTGGCGGCGCTAGAGGCGTAGACCAAGGGAATTTGGTGCTCCGTACAGAGCGACCAAATCCGTTGGGAATAGTTAACATTTAATTCATCGAAGATCGCCCGGTTCTTTTCGGTGGTATCGGTACGGGCACCAAGGTGAAAAACCATTTCGACCTGAGAAGGCATTTTCCCCAGAATTTCGATAAAGATATCCCGGTGTATCCACTCCCGGATAAACTTATGGTGGAGATTGACTTCCTTGTGCGACTTGTAAAAGTCGTCGACCACGCAGAGGTTGCGCAGGTGCCCCCGCTCGTTGAGCTTTTGCACCAGGCAACTGCCAATAAATCCCAGGGCTCCAGTAATGACGATCATACGTTCCGTTTTGGTAAGCTACCCTGGCCTTTAGTTGGACAGTTCCACGTCCAGTGAAACGCCATTCTGGCTACTGCTGCCGTTTTCGCTGGTCACTTCCTCCGCGGGCGCTTCGTACACTTCCATCGGCGGGCAAGTACAAACCAGGTTGCGATCGCCGTAGGCATTGTTGACGCGTCCCACCGAGGCCCAGAATTTGTAGCCCTGGTGCAGGTAGGGCAGCGGGAAGGCCGCCTTTTGCCGCGAATAAGGCAGGGTCCACTCGTCGGCCGTCACCTGCGCCATGGTATGCGGAGCGTGGTGCAGCACATTGACCTCCGCATCGACCGCACCGCTGGCAATTTCGTCGATCTCCTGCCGAATCTGGCGCATGGCCTGGCAGAAGCGATCCAATTCCGCCTTGCTCTCGCTTTCCGTCGGTTCGATCATGATGGTTCCCGCTACGGGAAAGGACAGGGTCGGCGCGTGAAAGCCGTAGTCGATGAGTCGCTTGGCGATGTCCTCGGCACTGACGCCCAGCGCTTTGAACTGACGCAGGTCGAGGATCAATTCGTGGGCCACCCGATCCTTAGCGCCGGTGTACAGCACGGGATAGTGTTCCTCGATTTGGGCCTTGATGTAGTTGGCGTTTAGGATGGCGTAACGCGAAGCATCGGTCAAGCCCTGAGCACCCAACATTTTGATGTAGGCGTAGGAAATGAGGAGGATGCTGGCACTGCCCCAGGGGGCCGAACTGACGGCAGTAATGCCACGCCGACCGCCGGTTTTGATGAGGGGGTGCTTGGGTAGGAAGGGCGCCAGGCTGGCGTTGACGCAGATGGGCCCCATTCCCGGTCCGCCACCACCGTGGGGGATGGCGAAGGTCTTGTGGAGGTTGAGGTGACACACGTCGGCGTCGATGTTGCCCGGGCTGGTCAGCCCGACCTGGGCGTTCATATTCGCCCCGTCCATGTACACCTTACCACCGTGCTGGTGGATGATGTGGCAAATTTCCTTGATGGCCGTTTCAAATACCCCGTGCGTAGAGGGATAGGTCACCATGAGGGCGGCCAGGCGGTCGCTGTACTGCTCGGCCTTGGCCCGGAGATCATCCACGACGATGTTGCCCTGGTCGTCGCAAGCCACCACTACGACCTTCATACCAGCCATCACCGCACTGGCGGGATTGGTACCGTGGGCCGAAGAGGGAATCAGTGCGATGTCGCGGTGGCCTTCTTTGCGCGCCCGGTGGTAGGCCCGGATCGTCATCAGCCCCGTGTATTCGCCCTGCGCCCCAGAGTTGGGCTGGAGGGAGCAGGCAGCGAAGCCGGTGACCTCGCAGAGGTAGACTTCGAGTTCTTTAAAAATCTTTTGGTAGCCCTTGGTCTGCGAAAGAGGCGCAAAGGGGTGAATGTTGGCAAATTCGGCCCAACTGACCGGGATCAACTCAGTGGCGGCATTGAGTTTCATCGTACACGAGCCCAGCGCAATCATCGAGTGGGTCAGCGAAAGGTCGCGGTTCTCCAGTCGCTTGATGTAACGCATCATCTCCGTTTCGGTCCGGTAGGTGTTGAACACGGGATGGGTCAGGTACTCGGAGTAGCGCACCAATTTTTTGGGCAGCTTCAGACGTTTGGGCAAATTGTAACGCCCGTTGTCCTTTTCTTTTTTGCCACGGGCAAAGATCTTTACGATCTGTTCCAGATCGCTTTGTTGTACCGTTTCGTCCAGGGTGATTTGGACCGCACCTTGGCTGTAGTGGAAATTGATGCCGCTGGCCAGGGCTGCCTTTTCGATGCTGGCCTGCTTGCGGGCGGTCAGCTCGATCCGCAGGGTATCGAAGAAGTATTTGTTGGTCTGGACGTAGCCCAGTTTGGTCAGTTTGTTGTGCAGCAGCGCCGTCATGCCGTGTACGCGCTGGGCGATGGCTTTGATGCCTTGGGGGCCGTGGTAAACGGCGTACATGCTGGCCATGATGGCGAGCAGGGCCTGGGCGGTACAGATATTGGACGTCGCCTTTTCGCGCCGGATGTGTTGCTCGCGGGTTTGGAGGGCCATGCGGAGGGCGGGGTTGCCCTGGCTGTCCTGCGACACCCCGATGATCCGACCGGGAATTTGTCGTTTGAAATTCTCTTGGGTGGCAAAGTAAGCTGCGTGGGGCCCACCGTAGCCCATGGGAACGCCAAACCGCTGGGTGTTGCCCACTACGGCATCCGCTCCCCATTCGCCGGGAGGCGTGAGTAGGGCCAGGCTGAGTAGGTCCGCCGCGACCGTCACGAAGACGTTTTGGGCCTTGGCCCGCTCCACAAAGCTGCGGTAATCCTCGACACTGCCGTCTTTGGCGGGGTACTGGAGTAGGACGCCAAAGGTTCCTTCGTGAATCTGATATTCTTGCCAGGCGCCCACCACAATTTTGATCCCCAGGGGTTGGGCGCGGGTTTGGAGTACGGCCAGGGTACTGGCGTAGACCGTATCGGCGACGAAAAATTCGCAGGCCAGGTCTTGCTTGCGGCGCTTGTTTTTCTGCGCAAAAAACATGGACATCGCTTCGGCGGCGGCGGTGCCTTCGTCGAGCAGCGAAGCGTTGGCGATGGGCATGGCGGTCAAGTCGCTGACCATGGTCTGAAAGTTGAGCAGCGCCTCCAAACGGCCCTGGGCAATCTCGGCCTGGTAGGGCGTATACTGGGTGTACCAACCGGGGTTTTGGAAGATGTTGCGCAGGATGACCGAAGGCGTGATGGTACCGTAGTAGCCCTGCCCGATGTAGGAGCGGTAGACCTTGTTCATCGCCGCGATCTGCTTCAACTCACTCAGGTAAGCGTACTCCGACTGAGCCGCTGGGATATGGAGTTTTTTCTTGAGTCGAATGTTATCGGGAACGGTTTCACCGATTAGCGCTTCCAAGGAATCTGCTTTTACCGCCTTCAACATTTCCGGTAGCTGCTCTTCCCGGATACCGATGTGGCGATCGACAAATTGATCGTGAGATTTTATGGTGCTCATCTGAACAGAAATTATCGAGATTAAGAATTAGGTTGGGAGAAAATACTCCGGAGCTTTGGGGCGAAAGTAGCTCTTTCCACTTTGGGCTTACAAAGGTAAAAAAAGTAGACCACAAATTGGGGGATTGGTATGCTTTTGGCGATGCCATAAAGCGGGAGGATCGCTTGTAGATTCAGGTAGATTGCCCTATCTTCGTAGTCGCCCGATACCACACCGGGCTCATTCGTATCTGATTAATCATAATCCCAATGAAAAAACTGCACACCCACCTATGTTCCTGGGGTCTGATTTTAGGCCTCGCCCTTTCAACAGCACAGGCCCAGGATTGTTTCTACACCACCGTTTCTCAAGCCTCCGCGCCCACGGTCCAGAACGTTTGTGTCGATTTCCAAGTCCACAATTTTGTCGACCTGTCCAGTATCCAATTTTCCGTTTCCTGGGACGAAACGGTACTCGCCTACAACAATGTCGTGGACGTCGACCTGCCCGGCAATGGGGTTTTCCAATTTGGCACCAGCCTAATTAATGACGGAATTTTGACTTTCTTCTGGGTCGACCCCGAGCGGGGTTGGGACCTGCCCGACCGCTACCAAGTCTTTTCCGTTTGTTTTACCATCATCGGTGCCAACGGAACCAACTCCAGCGTGGCCATCACCAGCGAAGCCACCAACGTCGAAGCCTACGACAGCAATCTCGACCTCGTCGACTTCAATACCCTGCCGGGAGGTGTCACCGTTGGCACCACTCCACCTCCCGCCAGCCTCCGGCTCCAGTCCTGCGAATCCAATCCCAACTGCCTCAATGATTTCGTCACCGTCGTCGAAGGCGGGGTGGATCCCCTGACCTTCACCTGGGCCGGGCCCAGTGGTTTCAATTCCAACGACAGTGACCTAAAGGGCGTGATCGGAGGCCTCTACTCCCTCACCATCACCGACAACAGCAACCTCACCATCGATACCACCTTTTTGATCGGTACCCTCAACCCCTCGATCGATGCGGTGGAAGTTACCGACATCAAGTGCTCCGGCTTTAATAATGGTGCCGTCAACATCACCGTTTCCGGTGGCGTACCTCCTTACGAATACCAATGGTCCAATGGCTCCGTCTTTGAAGACATCTCCAGCCTCCCCCCCGCCGATTACTCGGTGACCGTCACCGATCAAAACGGCTGCTTCGCCACCGGTACCTACACCGTAAGCAGCAACGACCCCATCGAATTGGTGTCCATCGACATCGACTGCGTCACCGAAGATGGCAACGATGGTTTTGTAACCGTCGAAGTGACCGGAGGTAGTGGCAATTATTCCTTCGACTGGAGCTTTGGTCCCAGTACCAGCACCGGCGTGGTTGGCAACCTGAGCCCGGGCGACTATTTCGTCAGCGTTACCGACGAATTCAACTGTCCCTACGCCGTCATTCCCTTTGGCATCTCCAATGGCATCATCGGCACCCAAAACGATACCATCTGTGAGGGCAGCAGTACGACCCTCAATATCGACGCCCCCCAGGGAGAATCCTTCGTTTGGACGCCCGCCACCGATCTGGACTGCACCGACTGTCCCGCTCCGGTGGCTACCCCGGAGACCGACATCACTTACTACGTAGCAGTTACCGACAGTACCGGCTGTACGGATCGCGATAGCGTCTCGGTTAGCATCCGGACGGGTTGTATGTGGCCCGGCGATACCGACCTGAGCAAAGACGTCAATCACTTTGACCTGCTCAATATTGGTTTGGGTGCCGGACGTACCGGTCTCGAACGCCCCGGAGCGTCCATCGAATGGGTGGCCCAGGTGGCCCTCGATTGGGCGGCCACCACTCCACAAAGCAACGTCAATTTCAAAAACCTCGATACCGATGGCGACGGTACGATCGGCCTGGCCGATACCAATGCCATCGCCCGCAACTGGGGGGAGATGCACAACCTGACGGGCTCCGGCTCCAGTACGGGATTGCTGGGTGGCCCCCCCTTTAGCATTGCCGCTGCGGATACCCTACTCGGCAACCAAAGCGTCAGCTTGCCCATTACCTTCGGCGACCCGAGTAACGTCATCACGGGCCTCTATGGCCTGGCCTTCAGCATCAGCTACGATCCCAATTTGGTGGAAGCGGGTAGCGTCCGGGCCGAACTGCGCGATTCCTGGATGGGAGTCGCCAGTGAGAACTTGGTGATGATGCAGCGCAATTTCCCCGCCGAAGGACGGATCGACATCGCCATCACCGCCATGGACGGCAACAACCGCTCGGGCCTGGGTGGGATCGCCCTCCTCCACCTCGACCTCAAACCCGTCACCGAACCCCAGACCCTGGTCCTGACGCCGAGCGATCCCCGCATCATCACCAACGAAGAAGTAGGGGTGGCGGTGAGCCTGCAAAGCAAAACCATCACCATCGTGGATCGCATCTCGGGACTGGTAAGCCCCGCACTGGCGCAGCAAGTTCGCCTCTTCCCCAATCCCAGTAGCGGTACGGTCTACCTCGACGCGGCCGGACTGGAAGTGGAAGCCATTCAGCTTTACGACTGGACGGGTCGCCTGCTGGCGACGCCGGCGGTGCCCCAACGCGGACGGGCCCTGGCCCTGCCCGAGCAGCTATCGGGCACCTATCTCGTGCGGATTCAGACGACGGCGGGCTTGATCAGCAAGCGGCTGGTGCTGCTGCGCTAGGGTTGCCTACTCAGGCCTACGATACTCCGGATGGTACCTACCGTTCGGAGTATTGTTTTTTTAGAGATCGGGCGGGGAAGGCTCCTCCGTGAGTTTGCGAAAGACCGCCCGTAGCCAATCCTTATTCGCCACCAGCTGATCGCTTTCCAAGCGCTCTCCCAAGCGTTTTTTTACCGCCGCAAAGGCCGCCTCGGAAAGCCGCGTACGCCGTCCCTTCAGCCGGTACAATTGACGGGTGAGTTTGAGGTAATTGTTATAGGCCTGCTTACCGTTCTCCGACATCTGCGCGCTGCGCAGGACGTATTTGCGCGTGGCTTCCATCAGGGCGTACAGGGCTTCGGTTTCGTCGAGTTCGAAATAGCTTTTGATTTGGATAATTTTTGCGCCGAGGTGGTAGGAGGTGTTGGTAAAATCGACGCGGTGGAGTTGGCGGAGGGCGGCCAGGTAATCCTGCCGGGCGTAGTAGAGGGCGGCGAGGTTAAAGGCGACGGCACCGGCCTGTTCTTCCGGGATCAGGTTGGCTTGGTACTGGAAGATAAAGCCTTCGACCCAATCGAATTCGCGGAGGCGGATACCGGTGGTGATGATGTTTTTAAACGTCCAGGAGGTCAGGTGTCCGTTTTTAAAGATGATTTCCCCGTCGAGCGTTTGCCGGTAGAGG
>CALCCH010000230.1 GCA_937899855.1 uncultured Saprospirales bacterium
CCGCCACCTCAAAGGCCCGGATACCAAACGCGCCAAGCGTTTTATCAAAATCCTCTGCCTGTTGCCCCGCGCCAATTTCCATCCACTGGCCCTCCAACGGCTGGCGGCCCGTCCCATCCAATACCTGGAGGAGCATCCCATCCACCTGGGGGAGAACCTGGCCATTGAGGTCATCCCCTTTGGTGATCTGTTGGAAATGATCATGACGGATCTGGCGCAGCGACGGGCGGTGGGCTGAGGATCATCCTGGACGGCGGCGGGCTCCCGATCGCGAAAATGTGATTACCTTTAGTAGTCGGAAAATTCCGTCAGGTACTCCTCAATCTCCCAATATGAAAAATCTAGCCCTGCTTTTCCTATTGCTTCTCGCTTTGGCGTTTCCCCCACACGTACTGGCTCAGACCAGCGAAATACTGCTACAAACCGATTTTAAAGGAACGGTCGTAGCGGGGTCGATGGGGCGGTTGTTGCAAAAAGTTCGGGCGGGTAAAAAACTGCGCATTGGCTGGCAATTGGATTTTGACAAGGACGGCGCGGCGAACGTGGAGCATTGGATTGATGCCGAATTTATCACCATCCTGGACGGTCACGTTTTTAACCAGATTGGCCCCATCTACCGACAGATTCCCAAGGAGGAGATTCCCCAGGTTCAGATTCGCAATTCCAATATGCAGTGGACGGCGATCATCGGTACCAATGGCAAACTGCTCAGCCGCTATATCATCCCCGATTTGCATTTGATTGAGGACGAGGAGGTGAGGGCCAAACTCGCGCCCCGGACGGAGGTCACCGAACGGCTCGTCGCGACCACCTGGGTGGTGATTGACTGATTTGTAATTGCCCCGCAATTTGCCTAGCTTTCCCCACGCACAAAAAACACCACCATGAAAAACCATTTGGGATACTTCCTTTTCCTACTGTTGATCACCAGCTGTACCCCGCCGGCCCCACCACCCGCTGATGAGGGCGCTACGGACGAGCAAACCTGGTGGAAAGAGGGCATCCTCTACCAAATTTATCCGCAGAGCTTTAAGGACAGCGATGGCGACGGATTTGGTGACTTCCGGGGCGTCCTCGAAAAATTGGACTACGTCGAAAGCTTGGGCGTGACGATGGTCTGGATGAATCCTTTCTTCGCCTCCCCCCTGGTCGACAATGGCTACGACGTGGCCGATTACCGGGCCATTCACCCCCGCTACGGCACGATGGCCGATTTCCAAGCGATGTTGGATGGCTTTCACGAGCGGGGCATCAAATTCGTGCTCGACGTCGTGGTCAACCACAGCAGCGACCAGCACGCTTGGTTCCAAGCATCCCGGAGTTCCCGCGCCAATCCCTACCGCGATTACTACCACTGGTGGCCCGCCGAAAAGGGCGAGCCCCCCTACCGCTTTAGCTTCTTCGACCCGGAAGGGGCCTGGGAATACGACAGCCTCAGCAATGCTTACTACCTCCACACCTTCGCCGCGGCTCAGCCCGATCTGAACTGGGAGAACCCCAAAGTGCGCCAGGAGGTGTACGACATCATGAAGTTTTGGGCCGAGAAGGGCGTCGATGGCTTTCGGATGGATGCCTTCCAGTACGCGAGCAAGGATACCACCTGGCCCGAATTTCCCGAGGGCCACGAGCGGGAGGTCATCAAATGGTACGGCATGCGGCCCCAACTCCACGACTACCTCAAAGAATTGTACCGCGAAGTCATTGCTCCCTACGGGGTCTTTGCCGTGGCCGAAGGGGCCGGCAGTACTTTTCAGGACGCCCACGACCTAGTGGATGCCGATCGCCAGGAGTTGCAAACGGCCTATCACTTTGATTACGTCAGCATGGCCAAGACGCCGGATGGCTACGCCCTGGCCGATTTCAAAGACGTCTTTACCCGCTGGGACAGCGCCTTTGCCGAAAAGGGCTGGTTGGCCATCTTTCTATCCAATCACGACAATTCCCGCTTGGTCAACCGCTACGGCAATCCCAGCCCCGCCTTTCGCATTCCCTCCACCCAAATGCTCCATACCTTTTTGTTGAGTATGCGGGGCACTCCCTACACCTACTATGGGGACGAGATCGGGATGACCAATATCGACATGCCCAATATCGAGGAATACGTAGACGTGGCGGCGAAGGGCGAATACCGCGCCGCCCTGGCCGCCGAGGAGGACCTCGACGAGTTTATGCGCTTGCTGAATTACCGCTCCCGGGAAAATAGCCGTACGCCCATGCAGTGGGATACGACGTACCAGGCGGGCTTTACCACGGGCGACCCCTGGAAAAAGGTCAATGCCAACCACCAGTCGATCAACGTGGCGGCCCAGGACCAGGATCCCGCCAGCATCCTCAACCATTTCCGGGCGATGACCAAAGTACGGCGGGAAAACCCCGTATTGGTCTACGGCCGGTACGAACTGATCCAGCGCGAGCATCCCGACATTTACGCCTTTACCCGCAGTTGGGAGGGCGATAAAATGCTGGTGCTCCTCAATTTTTCGGATGCGCCGGCTTCCATCGAACTAAACGCAATGGCGGGTTTTGAAAACATCGTTATCAACTATTACCCCTCCTTGCAAACGGATGGTCCCCGTCTTAGCCTCGAACCCTATCAGGCGGTGATTTGTAAGATCGAGTAGTGGGGGAGCGCCTTTCCAAATCATAAAATCCGAGTGGATGAATTACGAGAGCGGCTACCTGGCGGTCGATGCTTTGCATCGCATTTACTACGAAGTCCACGGCAATGAGACGGGGGAACCCATCCTGTTCGTCCACGGTGGGCCGGGGATTGGGACTTCCCCCAATGACCTACAATTTTTTGATCTCACGAAGGTCTGCGTCATCCTCTTTGACCAACGGGGCTGCGGACGGAGTACGCCCCGGCGCGAACTAAAAGACAATACGAGCGCCGGCCTGGTCGCGGATATGCGGCAACTGCTCCTCCACCTTGGGCTGTCCCGCGTCTTCCTATTCGGTGGTTCCTGGGGCAGTACCTTGTCGCTTCTCTTCGCCATCCAGTATCCCGAGCTGGTCAAGGGAATGATTCTCCGTGGGGTTTTTACGGCCACCAAAGCCGAACGCGAATACTTCGAGCGTGGTGGTCCCCGTGTGGCTCATCCCCAGGCTTGGGAACGCTACCTGGCTCCCGTACCGGAGGCGCAGCGATCGGAGGCGTCGGATTACTACTACCAAAAGATCTTATTCGGGGAGCCTGCCGAGCGGGAGGTGCTGGCCCACGCCATGTGTGCCTACGGTATTGCGGTGGGGGGAGAGGAAAAAACGGAAGTGGAGATCAACGCGCTGCTGGCCACGCGGGATTACCTGACGCGGGCCATCATCCTGTCGCACTACTCCTGGCACGACTTTTTTATCCCCGATTGCTTTATTGAAAACCATTTGGAAGCGCTCGCCGCGATTCCCGTCCACATCATCCACGGACGGCACGACCACATCACCCGGCCCCAGTACGCCGAGCGCCTGGCCGCTGGCCTAAAGCGTGGAACCCTGTACTTGGTCGACGCGGGGCACCTGGCTCACGAAGCGGCCCTCAAAAGCCAATTGATCCACTCCGTAAACGAAATGATTGGATGAAGACACCCCTCGCTCGTTCGCCTTATCTCTTCGAGTCCGAGAGGCTCGGTTTTCGCAATTGGAGCTGGGACGACCGGCCCGAATTTGCGGCCCTCAATGCGGACGAAAAAGTGATGGCGCATTTTCCCCAAACCCTGAGCGAGCAGCAGACGGTGCAGTTTATCGAACGCCTCCAGCGGCATTACCAAACCTGGGGCTACAATTATTTCGCTACCGAAATTCGGGCGACGGGAGAATGGATCGGTTTTATCGGACTGGCCCGGCAGGAGTACGAATCGGCCTATACGCCGGCGACCGACATCGGCTGGCGGCTAAAGACGGCGGCTTGGGGCAAAGGCTACGCAACGGAGGGGGCGCGGCGTTGTCTGGAATACGCCTTTGACGAACTGCAACTGTCGCGTATCATTGCGACCTGTACGGAGCGCAACACCAAATCCGAGCGGGTCATGCAAAATATTGGTATGACGCGGCTGGGAACATTTAAGCACCCCCGGCTCCGGGATTTTCCCGATTACGAACGGTGTATTTGCTACGAAATCCGCAAGCGCTGAGGAAGCCAGTACCATTCCAAAGCCTGTTGGCCAATATTGGCCATTGTCCTAAAGTCATCCTGATGAACGAACTGATCAAGGCGGCCGAGAGCTACGGGATCACCGTCCCGGAAGAAGAACAGCAAGCGCTGGCTCGGGCCATTCGCAAACGGACGGCCCGGAAGAAAGCCATCATCTTTCGGCAAACGGAAACCTGTAAGGAAGTGATTTACCTGATCCGGGGGATCACCGCTTCCGTGTTCAACTACGATGGGAAAGAAGTCGTCACCCGGTTTTTTCAGACGGGAAATTTTAGCAGCAACATCGTCAGTGCCGTACAGAAAAGCCCGGCTTCGGACTACCTCATCGCCATTACCGAGGTGGAGTACTTAGCGATCCCTTTTGAGTATTTCCAGCGTTTGTATCTCTACTCGAATGCTATTGGCCTGTTTATCCGCAAGAAGCTGATCGAAAACAGCATTGAAAATAAAAAGCTTACCAGCGCCAAGACCATTCCCGATCTGAATGTCCGCTACCAATACCTGTTGGAGTACTATCCCCAAGTGATCCGGGATACCCCCGCCAAGTACGTCGCCAAATTTTTGGGTGTTACCCCGGAAGGGTACAGCCGATTTCTCGCCAAGCGGCGAACTTCTTAACCCACATCAATCTTTATCCGACGGCCAATCCTTTCCTTTGTAAAGGACGGGTCGCACTGGGATTTTCCCCACCCCGGAGATTCCCTTGGCCCCCCCATTCGCTCGAAATCAGAAAAAGACAATCATGAAATCCTCCTACCCAATACGGAGCAGTATCCTACTGCTGTTTGCGATGTTGTGGCTGCCCCTAGGCCAACACGAATTCTTACTGGACCACTGGATGAAAATTGGGACCTACGCCATCCCCTTTTTACTCATCGCAGCATTTGCCTTTTGGGAGGCACCGGAGCCTACCCGCCCGCTGTACCATTTTAGATTTTTGGGACTGCTGCTACTAATCGCTTACCTGGTGCATCAGTACGAAGAACACTGGATCGATCTCTACGGCAATTACTACGCCTTCTACACCTTCAACAACAATTTTATCTTGAGCAATTTGGGTCAGCCAGAGGCGGCTACCCAGCCGCTTACCAAGGCTGCGGTATTTATGATCAATACGGCGCTGGTTTGGCTGGTGGGGCTACTGGCGATCCTACGCAGTCCCCGACACCTCTTTCCCCTGATTGCGATGGCGAGTATCATCGTCGTCAACGGGCTGGTGCATCTACTGGCTGGCCTAGTCAATTGGCAGTACAATCCCGGGCTCCTGACTTCGGTGGTCCTCTTTGTCCCGCTCTATTTTTGGTTCGCGCGGTATTTGCTGCGTTCCTCCCCCAGCTACCGAAAGCCGCTTTGGGGAGGGATCCTCTGGGCCCTGCTGGCCCACGTCCTCATGGTAGGCGGCTTACTGGCGGCAAACTGGTGGGAGCTGATACCGGAGGGGGGGTACTTTGCATTGCTCGTGCTTTGGTCGCTGCTGCCCCTGGCTTTGTTTCGTCCCGCGAGCTAGTCCGGTTCAATCAGCGGCCAAATACCCTCCGGTAGTGGCATTCTTTTTTTATATCGCTACGGGGAAATTGGGGAGGGAAAGTCTATCTTTCGAGGCTGGTCGTAGGAAATGAAGGGGAAAAAGAATATCTTGAAAATTCCCAGGTGCCCATTTATCTAGAAGCCACCTCAAAAATATAATGATGAAAAACGTACTCCTTATCGCTTGCTTACTCAGTAGTACCTCCTACCTGATGGGTCAGGAAAGCCTCAAAATCGTTTGGCTGGAACAGTACGAATGGAAGCTGCTCTCCAACAATGAGGACGGTCGGGTCCACGTCATCGAAATCATCCCGGGGAAGGAAACGGCGGAGAACTGGACGATGTTGGGGCAGATGATGTCGAACAAAGGAGTGGCCGACCTCCCCATGGATCAGGCCAAAGATTTGATGTTCGAACAGGCCCGGGCAACGGCGCCCGATGCACAACTGACGGAAGTGGAGAGGGACGAAGCCACGGAGCACCCCTGGATTTTATTCAAGATTGAAAATCCCCAGTTGGCGGAGCAGGAGGGGACCGAATCGCAGTTGTGGTACATCCGCCAGGGGAAGACGGCGCTGTACGTCAACTTTATCGCCCGCAAGGAAGCCCAATTGGCGGACGAATTTGTGGCGGAATGGTCGGCGGTGTTTAAGGCGAGTGAAGTGGTGGTGCTCGGTGAGGACGGGGTGGAAGAGGGTAAGGACTGAGGATGGTTACCGGTCTTAGCGACCCGAAGGCTCCACCAAAGCACGGCTTTACTTTGCGAAGTGATGGCCGTGGGTAGCGAGCGATTGGGGGATTAGGGCTCCGCCCGCTTTAGCTGAATGGTAAACCGCTTGACCACCCATTCCCGTTGCGCTCGACTGTAGGTTTTTTTCGTTAAATCTTCTTTGAGTCGTTGCAAGTCGCTTGCAGCAATCACCCGACCAAACTGTTGGGCAAAACCCCTTTGTTCAAAAAACGATGCACTGCTCAAGGCTTCTGTTGAGGCGATGAGGAGGAAGGTATCGGTAGCTTGCCGGACGGTTTGCTCCCCAATCCCCAATCCGCCACCGGGGTTTTGCTTGGTGGAGTCGTACAAGATGCTCCTGCTATTGCGGGAGATGGGTTTTTCGTAGTCCTCTATCTTTTGTTGGATGGCGTATTTACGGTCTAAGTGTACGAGCAAGCAGTGTAAGGATTTTGTGTACGGGTGTTTGTTGCCTTTGCGGTAGGGCTGGGGCAGCGGTTGCTCGGGGTAGGGGAGGGAAAAGGTTTGGAAATCGGCTTGGTGGCTAGGACTGATGTCGATCAGGTCGTCCGAACCATCGGAACTCAAGTAACAGTGCAAGTCAATGTCGTGCGGCCGGAGTTGACCGTGGCGGGGGGTACGAAGTCGTTGGAGCATTTCCCATTTCGCAATCCAGTGAATCTGGAGCAATAGCCAGTCCAGGGCCAGGGGACTTTCGCCTTCTAGCCCGATGAGGAGTTGCCGTTGCTCGGGCCCCAGTCGGTACAGGTGGACGTGTGCCGGGCGGAGCTGCAAGACATATTGGGCATTGGCTTGCCACTGAAAGTGAGGTGATCGTTGGGGGGTAAGGAGACTTGTCTCTAACTGGTCTAAAATCGTTTGGTCTAAGTGCTGTCCTTCCAGTTGTAAGGCCAAGGGGGGAGCGTACAGGGCAATGCGCAGGGCGGTATCGGCAGTGGGGGGAGTGCTTTCCCATTGGGGCTGGACCTGGGTCTTTTCCGGGTGGATGGCCCGTACCCGCGCCGCACCGATGGGCGTCGTTTGGTCGTCTACAACAATGGGCAGTACATTTTTTTGGTCTACCGCTAAAGTCAGACCGTGGATAGCACCGAGGTTTACTTGCCAGTCGGTACCGTTAAAAAAGAGGCGTGGCCAATGGTTGGCTGGGCTCAGCTGCTGGCTGAGGAATTGATGGTGGGGATGGGCCGTTCCCCAACAATCGAGATAGGGATGCTGCTGATCCTTACTCCACTGAATGACGGAGGCTTGAACGGCACGGTGCAGGTCGGCGTAGCTGATGGAGGGAGGATGGTGGCGGAGGGCTTCGACTAGGGCCCGGGTAAAGTAGCCTCCCTGGGCATTTTCGCGGGCCAATTCGCTGTAGGCACAGGCGCTAAAGCTCAGGTAATTGATGGGAGGAAGTTGCAGTTCCTCCCCCCGATCGAGCTGGGCCTGGTACTGGCCTTCGAGGAGGCTGACCAGTGGCCGGGCGTCCTTGGCTTCTCCGGTCCGTCGAATGCGTACCTGCTCCTCCCGAGTCATGGAGCCGGAGTGGCAACAATCAAACAGCCCGACGAACAAACTGCGGGGCCTCTCCGTCTGTAGCTCGGCGATCAGCCAGCGCCATTCCTTATCGGCAATGCTGTAGGTATTCCCGCAGCGGCTGTCGTAGCAGCAAGTCGCTTCCATTTTTCCAAGCTCGATTTCGAGATCCGCCTCGGAAAAGGCCCGTGGGATGCGTTGGCGGGTCCCGTGCCCGCTAAAGTGCAGGAGGGCAATATCGCCGTCCGCGATTTGTCCAAAATGTTGGCGGAAGGTTTGGATGATTTGCTGGCGGGTGGCCCTTGCGTCGAGCAGCTCGCTACAGTGCTCGGGGCGTACCAGCGCCAGATCGAGGAGCTGGCGCCGAAGGAGCTGTACATCCGATACACAGGCGTGGAGGGAACTGATACTGGGGTGTCGGTAAGTATTGATCCCGATGGAGAGGAGGTAAACGTTTGGCATGGGTAGGCTTGTTTGTTGAGCGATTTTTAGTATCTTTTGGGGTTTCAAATTAAGATTCAATGGTCACTGGGTGGCGGGGAATTAGTCAAGCCCCGACTTACCCTAGTCGCGTCGCGGTTTGAGCTAGGGAAAGGTGAAAAGGCGACGGTCGGATCAGTGGCGTTTTCCGCTTCCCTAGTCCAAAAGGGCGTTTTACTTACTCAAATCCCGCCTCCCCCAATTGGGGCCACGAAGGGGAAGGATTGTACCTACCTTGGGCAGTGTTAAACATTTTGTTCACCAATTTACCTCGTTCATTACCATGCAAGACACGACCAATGTAACCAACTTCGCCGCGCAAATTGAACCTTACACCGCCCAAAGTAGCAATGCTGCCCTGATTCAGCTCGTCGAGGAGATGACGGATTACGGCCACCAATTGGAAAAAACCATTCCCCCCGCTGGCAGTACCGAAGAGCGCCCCCGGCCCGATCACACCGTATCCGACGGATTCCGTTCCGACATCGACGCCCTGGCCGGTAGCATCAGCGCCGAACTGCGGGACTTGCTCGACGCCTTTCTCCAATACCTGATCGACTTGGAGGGCCGAGTGGCCGCGCAGTCTTCCACCAACAACTAAACCATGATTTCCAAACGCTTGCTCTTCCTACTGTTAATCTTGTTTTTCTGCTGCCCCAGCTTGGTTCTGGGGCAGCGTGGCTTAGAGCAGCCCGTCGATTCGCTCAACCGGTCAATGCCCGCTCCGCTCCGCAACCAACTGGAGCGGGTCCAGCGGGGGGAGCAAGCTTTGGCTAGCCTCCTGCCCCTCGTCGAGCACCTCCACCGCCGTGATCCGCCTTTGGCTTACGAATTGATCCGCCAAATCCGCCGGTTGGAAACCTACCAATCGTATACGAAACAGTGGGCCCAGCTCGAGTACTACCGCAGTTGGATTGAACTGGAAACGTACATGGATCAGGAGGAACTCGAACTGCTCTTGGAAAACACCCAGCAGGGCATCGCTACCTTTGAAGCGGAGGGCGACCAACTCTGGTTGGCGCGGTCGCTGGTGCTGGCGGCCCACCTTCGGTTTCACCTCAGTTTTAACAATGGGGATACCCAACTTTGGGAAGCCTCCGCCTACGCCGAGCGGGCCCTCCAGTTGGTAAGGGATTTGGACCGGTCCGGTGGGGAAGCGGGATCGGTGCTGGGAGAAATTTACCGGATCAAGGGTAACATCTGTCTGCAACAGGCCCAGTGCCCTTCCGATTCTGCTTGGCGGCAGTACGAACGCGCTCTGGATTACCACACCCGCAGTGCGGATACTTCGAGCCAAGCGCTGACCCTACTCAACCAGGCCATTTTACTGGCGCGTTTGGAGAGGAGGGGGGATACCACTGGGCAGTACCGCGATCCCCAGCCTTATTACCACCGTGCGCTGGAGCGTGCTACGCGGTCGCAGCAGCTACAAAACATTCGCTTTGAATACGCCGTCTTCTTACAAAATCGCTTCGATCGCCGCCGTGAACTGGAATGGAGTCGGGGGGCTAGGGAACAACTGCAACGCATCATCGCGGCTTCCGGGACCCACCGGGCGGCCAGCTTTTTTCAGTTGACGGTCAATACGCAAAACCTGCTCGCCTACCGCAGCGACGTACTGAGTGAGGCCCGGCAACACCAGCTGATGGATTCCCTGGCCCAGCTCTACGATCGAACCTTCCGCGAGGCCCAGCGCGAAAACAACCTCAAGATTTACGACGATGCTTTTAATCGCTTGGCCACGCTCTGTCCGTATTTCGAGGATCGAACCTGCAGCCAGCTCCTGGCGACGGCCGATACGGTCAAGACCTTTTTTAT
>CALCCH010000231.1 GCA_937899855.1 uncultured Saprospirales bacterium
GAATGGGGGCTGGGGTACGGGAGAATGTTCCTAATTTTGCGAGGGGAGGTATTTACCTGGAATAAATCAAAAGAGGACCGGATGAAGCAAACGCTAACGAACGCCGATATTCCCGTCTTGCTGCGGCGGTTTTTTCCCCAATTTGGGGAGCCCGAACTCCAGCGGGCTATTGCCGAAGTGGGCGAGGTTTTGTATTTTGAAGCGGGAGAACAGATCATGGAATGCGGCAGCTACGTGCGTCGGGTTCCCCTGCTGGTGGAAGGGAGCATCAAGGTGATGCGGGAGGAAGAAGACGGCCGGGAACTGTTCTTGTACTTCCTCGAAGCGGGGCAGTCCTGCTCGATGTCGTTCTCCTGTTGTATGCGGCAAAAAAAGAGCAGTATCCGTACCGTCGCCGAGGACGATACGGTGCTGATTGCCCTACCGGTGCGCTACGTCGATGCGTGGATGAGTCGCTTTGCGACGTGGAAAAATTTCGTCCTACGCACCTACGATCAGCGTTTTGACGAGCTGCTCCGGAGTTTGGACAGCATCGCGTTTAAGCAGATGGATCGGCGCTTGTGGGAATACTTGGAAAAAAAGGCGGAGGCCCACCAGTCGCGTCTGATTCTGGCCACCCACCAGTCGATTGCGAACGATCTGAACGCTTCGCGCGAAGCGATTTCGCGGCTGCTCAAGCAATTGGAAAAGTTGAACCGCGTTCGCTTGGGTAGGAACCAAATTGAATTGTTGCATTGATCTTTGGCGAGGTAAAAGCCATTTTTCATCACGAGGTAGTCCGCTACTTATAAATTGTAAATTATGAAATTTTCCTTTCGCTCCATGTGGGATTACAAATGTCCCCGCTGTCGGAAAGGGGATTTGTACAAAGCGCCTTTTGAATTGTCCAACCCCCTGAATATGAACGAGAAGTGCCCCGAATGCGGACTCGACTTTATGCCCGAGCCCGGTTTTTACTTCGGCGCCCTGATCATCTCCTACGCCATTTCCTCCTGGATGCTCCTCCTGCCCACCCTGCTGCTGGTGCTCAAGTACGACTGGTCGGTCAATCAGGCCATGATTTTTTCCATTCTCCTGGCCGGGCTCACCTATTTCCGACTCCTACGGGGATCGCGTTCGCTCTACCTGCACCTGATGGTACGCTACGACAAGAGTTCGCGCGATAGCGTCAACTCCGCCTCCAAATACGACCAAACCTTCTTCAAGTAAATTCCGCCCCCCACCGTTTCCCCAAAAGTCCTGTAAGTTGCTGATTTACAGGACTTTTTTATGGCCCAAAGCTTGCAGTGGGAATCGGGGAGCTTTCCGAACGGTGGGGAGCGGGCCAAAAATGGGCGACAATGCCCCTTGGTGCGTGGCGGTAGATTTAGAAAATTGCTACCTTTGCACGGCAAAATTGCGAAAGGCGCAAGCCAAAAGGGGGCGTTTCGGATACGCCCCGGAACTTCATACCGTTTAGAACATAGTCCTTCGGGAGGCGTTCTATTGGGACATTCCCGAAAAACCCTTAATGAATCATCCCGTATCCAGCGACGGTGCTGCGACAAACGGCGCGCTGGTACAACAGTTGAAGTAAGGATACAATGAAGATAATAATTGCCGGTGCCGGTGCGGTCGGTTTTCACCTGGCGGAGCTTTTATCCAAAGAAAGTCAGGACATTACCCTAATCGATACGGATACGGAGATACTGACCCAGGTCGGCGCCAATTTGGATGTACTCACCATTCGGGGCGACGCTGCTTCCTTTACCATTCTCGAACAGGCCAAAGTGGCCAAGGCCCACCTCTTTATCGCCGTGACCACCTCGGAAAAAACCAATCTCCTCGTGGCCATCCTCGCCAAGCAGATGGGCGCTAAGAGGACCATCGCCCGCGTCAACAATGCCGAGTATTACCAAAAGGTGCAGCAGGAGCGCTTCCACGATCTGGGGGTCGACGTGATGATTTCCCCCCAACTGCTGGCTGCCCAGGAAATCGAGCGACTCCTCCAACGGGCTTCCTTTACCGATCTTTTCGAATTTGAAGAAGGCAAGCTCGCCGTGGTGGGTTTTACCCTCGACACCTCCTGCCCCCTCATCAACCGCAGCATCGACGATATCGACTCCATGGAGGAAGATTTTACCTTCCGGGGCATCGCCCTGCTGCGCGATGGCAAGACGCTGATCCCCCACGGGGGCACCGTCCTGCGCAAGGGGGATCACCTCTACATCGCCACCCGCAACAAAAACCTCGACGCCGCCCGGAGCTTCGTCGGCAAACAACTCAAGCCCATCCGCAACGTAATGATCGTGGGGGGGTCTCCGCTGGCCCTCAAAACCGCGCAGCTGCTCGAACGCAACTACGCCGTGACCATCGTGATGGGCGACAAAAACGAGGGGCATCGCTGTGTCGAATGCCTGAGCAACAGCCTGGTCATCCACGCCGATCCGGGCAATGTGGATGCGCTCAAGGAGGAAGGCCTGGCCCAGATGGATGCCTTCATCGCCCTGACGCCCAATTCGGAGACCAACATCATCACCAGTCTGATGGCCGAAGAAATTGGCGTATACAAGACCGTAGCCCTGGTCGACAACATCAACTATACCCACATCTCGCAAAACATCGGAATCGATACGATCATCAACAAAAAGCTGATCGCGGCGAACAACATCTTCCGCTTTGTCCGCAAGGGTAAGGTAGAGGCCATCGCCAGCCTGCACGGGGTCGATGCGGAGATGATCGAATTTGAGGTACACAAGCGCAACCGCCTTTTGCGCCATTCGGTCAAGCAGCTGCACTTTCCCCACAAGTCCATCATCGCCGGGGTAGTCCGGGGGGAGAAGAGCTACATTCCCAGCGACGAATTTCACTTTGAGCTCAACGATAAGGTGATCGTCCTCGCCCTGCCCGAAGCCATTCACCAGGTAGAAGAAATCTTTAAGTAGTGGTCAATTTTGGCGTAGTCGGTAACATCGTCGGTATCCTGGTTTTACTCCTGGGAGGACTGATGCTGACCAGCCTGGGCTTTTCGCTGTACTACGCCTCGGGCGATGCCCTGGCCATCGTGTTGGCTGCGGTGGTGACCAGCCTGTCCGGTGCCCTCCTGTGGTGGGTGACGCGGGAGGCGCCCAAAAAGCTCGGCAAGCGCGAAGGCTACCTGGTGGTGGCCCTCGGTTGGCTGGCCACCACGATCTACAGCTGCTTGCCATACTTGTTTAGCGGAACCTTCCCGGACCTGACCAATGCCTTTTTTGAAAGCGTGTCGGGGCTGACGACCACCGGTGCTACCGTGCTCAACGACATTGAGGGGGTGCCCAAGGGCATCCTTTTCTGGCGCAGCCTCACCCAGTGGATCGGTGGGATGGGGATCATCGTACTCACCGTCGCGATTTTCCCCCTGCTCGGTATCGGGGGCGTCGAGCTTTTTGTGGCGGAGGCCCCGGGGCCCACTTCGGACAAGATCCATCCCCGGATTCGCGAAACCGCCAAACGGCTTTGGATGATTTACGTGGGGCTTACCCTCAGCCTGATTCTGATCCTGACCCTGGTGGGCATGTCCTTTTACGATGCCATCAACCACGGCCTCACCACGATGGCGACCGGCGGCTTTTCCACCAAAAACGCCAGCGTGGCCCATTTCGATAGCCCACTCGTTCAGTATCCCATCCTCTTTTTTATGTTCCTGGCGGGGATCAATTACACCGTTATCTACTACGCCCTTACGGGAAATTTCAAGAAGGTTTGGCGCAGTGATGAATTCAAGAGCTACCTCTTTTTGATCTTTTTCCTGACGCTGATCGTGACGGCGGTGGTGTATCAGGTGACGGACAGCGGCTGGGAAAAGGCCTTTCGCGATTCGGCCTTTCAGATCGTTTCGGTCATCACCACCACGGGCTACGTCACGGCCGATTACACCTCCTGGACTCCCGCCTTGACCCTACTGTTTTTTACCCTGCTTTTTGTGGGGGCCTGCGCGGGTTCCACCAGCGGGGGCATCAAAATTATTCGGCACCTGGTCTTTTTCCGCAATTCCTTTCTGGAGTTCAAACGATTGCTTCACCCCAAGGCCGTCATCCGCATCAAAATTGACCAACAACTGGTCGCCCCGCGGATCCTGACGCACATCCTGGTTTTTCTTCTGCTTTACTTGATGCTATTTATCCTGGGATCCATTGTTATGGCGATGGTGCTGATCGACTTTGAACAGCCCTTGATCACGGCGATCGGGGCGGTGGCGACTTCCCTGGGCAACGTGGGCCCCGCCATTGGCCAGCTCGGTCCCGTCGACAACTTTGCGGCCGTACCGGCGGTGGGGAAATGGATTCTGATCTTCTTGATGCTTCTGGGGCGGCTCGAACTGTTTACCATCCTCATTCTGTTTTCGCCTTACTTTTGGCGGATGAACTGAGCGCTGCGAATGCGCTTAAAATGACGTATCTTTGGGACGCGAAATAGTTTGCTGGACCGATTCCCATCGGGGCCAGGTATTTGGACAAACAAAAGATCATGCAAAGAATAGCAATACTGGGAGGGCTACTGTTGGTTTTCCTGCTCGGTGCTTGTTCGAGTGAGACCCCTCCCGCAAAGGTCAACCAAGCGCCCGCGCGTACGACGGCGCCGCAGACGCCAGCTCCCGTGGCCAAAGCAGCGCCTGTTGGCGATGAGGCGCCCGCCTCCAAAACGAAGACGGAAGCAACGGAGCCAGCCACCGAATCCCCCGAGGAGGAAGTCGCGGCGGCCAAAGAGGAGACCCTCATTCCCGAGGAGGAACTGACCAAGGCGCGGGCGATTCTAGCCAGCGTGAAGGAGGAAGACATCCAGGCGGTAAATGCCAAGAAAAAATACAAGATGTACTGTGCGACGTGCCATGGCTTTACCGGTAACCTCAACGTCAACGGCGCTAAGGATTTGACCAAGTCGGTGCTTCGCATCGAAGGCAGCGTGGCTCAGATTTATCACGGTCGGGGTTTGATGACGCCCTTTAAGGGACTGATGACGGAGGCCGAAATCGTAGCCGTGGCCCGTTACATCGAAAAAAACTTACGCAAGTAGGACCGCTCGACGGCGCTACTCTTCCAGCTTTACGTGGGCCCAGTACTGCCCCTTCTCGATCCGGATCAAGTGGGCCAGGCTGATGTCGAAGTCGCGGGCGATAATTTCCTTTTTGGTACGCCCGGCGGCCAACCGCTGTTTGATCAGACGAACCTTGGATTCGTTGAGTTTGTAGCGTTTGATGCCCTTGGCGGTCACGGAATTGTACACCTCGCGGGTGCGATGGTAGCTGGTCAGCTCATCGCGATCGACCCAACGCAGGTTCTTGAAATAATTATTCTTCTTGTTGCCATCGACGTGGATGATGTATTTTTTGGACTCATCCGTGGGAGGGCTTAGAAATTCCTCGGCGACTAGGCGGTGAACGTAAAAGCTCTGGCGTTTGCCTTCGATGAGCTTGAGGTTCAACTTGAGGAAGCCGTATTGATCGGTGCTTCCTTTGAGGATGCGTTCTTGGCCGGTGACTTTGTGTTCGCTTTTGAGGATTCCTTCGTCAGAAAAATAATACGTAAAATTTGGGGTGCCATCTTTTGTGGGAACTAGTACCCACCGCTCTCTTGTTTGTGGTTTAGCTCTTCTCATTAAATAAGTAAACTAAGTTCGACTTTAAAATAAACACAGTGTAACCTAAATTAGGTTTGCTCTCTACATAAAGGTACGATTTTTCTTTACAAATTGATAATCAGCCAATTGTACCTCTTGATTTTTAACAATGTTGCGGGGTTTACCCTCCCAAAGCAAGGGGCGAACCTCCCATAAGTGGCTTGTTATCAGGTAGATACGGAGGGTGAAAGCTCAGTGTTAAAAAATGCTTCCAAATGACTCTCCACGCTCGCTACGGTCCAAAAAGTGGAAAAATTCCTTACCTTATGGCCAAAGCCGTTTGCCCATGTTTGAAAAATTACTCCCCTACGATACCGCCTTCGTGATCCTGGAAGCCTACGTGCGCTACTTCTGTGAGTTTAAGAAAATTACCAAACGCGCCAAGATCCGCTTCGAGCACCGCGACTGGTCGGGCATCCAAAGCGACATGAAAGAACGGGCACTGCTCTACCGCAATTGGGTGGGCCAAACGACCGAGGACGTCCGCGATTCGCTCGACCTTAAGCTGGCCAATCGTACCGAATTTTGGATCGAAGTCAAACAACGCTATTTCGAAGAGATTCGCAACTTCAACACCCGCAACGTCGCCGAGACCTTTTACAACTCCGTATTCCGCCACCTCAATCCCGGGCTGAGCGCCAATCCCGAGACCATGTTCGTTCACGCCACGGGCTCCTACCGGGAGTTCAAATCGGTCTATCCCATTTACCACACCTTCGATTTTACCACCTCCGTTCCTACCACCATCGAGCGGATGCTCTCGCTGTACCCCTTCGAGGCCCCCTTCGAAAACCTCGCCCGTGACGTGCGCTACATCAGCAAGACCCTGGAGGCCAAGCTGAACAGCCTCAACGTCCATTGGAAGTACGCGCGTGTCGAGCTGCTCAAATCGGTATTTTACCGCAACAAAGGCGCTTACCTGGTGGGGCGACTTTTCGTACACGACAGTTCGCTGCCCTTCGTCCTGCCCCTGCTCCACCAGCGCAAGGGCATCTTTGCCGACAGCCTGCTGCTCGATCAGAATGACGTAAGTTCCATCTTTAGTTACCACCGTTCCTACTTCCTGGTCGATGTGGACATCGTCATCGAGGCGGTAGATTTTCTCAAATCCATTTTACCCACCAAACGCTTTGGGGAAATCTACAGCTCAATCGGTTTTGAAAAACACGGCAAGACGGTTTTTTACCGCGATTTCCAACGCCACCTCATCCGTTCCGACGATCAGTTTGCCACCGCCCCGGGCATCAAGGGGATGGTCATGGTGGTGTTTACCCTACCTTCTTACAATATGGTATTCAAGGTCATCAAGGATCGCTTTGAGGCGCCCAAGAACATTACCGAAGAAGAGGTCAAGGAAAAATACCACCTGGTGAGTCGCCACGATCGGGTGGGGCGGATGACGGATTCGCACATGTTCGAACACCTCGTCTTCGACGTTCGCCGTTTTAGCGAAGAACTGCTAGCGGACCTTCGGGAGCATACCGCCTCCCGCATCAGCATCAAAGGCAATCAACTGACCATCAATCACCTTTACGTCGAAAAGCGGATGACCCCCCTCAACCTCTACCTGGAAACTGCCAGCGATGAGGAACGCCGAGACGCCATCGACGAGTACGGCAAGGCCATCAAGGAACTGGCCTCGGTCAATATCTTTCCGGGAGATTTGCTACTCAAAAACTTTGGTGTGACCCGCCTCAAACGCGTGGTCTTTTACGACTACGATGAAATTGGCTTTCTCACCGAGTACCACTTCCGCGAAATTCCCGAACCCCGCGACGACTACGAGGCCTTTTCGGCCGAGCCCTATTTCCACGTCGGGCCGCAGGACATTTTCCCCGAGGAGTTCGTCCAGTTCCTCTTTCCCAAGCGCGAGTGGAAAGCCGTCTTTCGCGAATTGCACGGCGACCTCTACGGCATTGACTTTTGGCGGGGCACCCAACGCAAGATCAAACGCGGGAGCTCCATCGACTTTTACCCCTACGACGAATCCCTCCGCTTTAGAAACCGCTACGGTCGGCGGAAAAAACGGAGCCCCAAGCCTAAGTCTTAGGAGTACTTACTATTCTACCTCGCTCACCGTGGGCGCCTTCCAACGTTCGTAACCCACCGGCAGGTCCTGCGCCTGTCGCATGGCCTTGCCCGTCCGGCGTTTGTCGGCGACCATGGCCACCGTCATGATGATGCTGGTGGCAATGATGATGAACAACAGGATACCTGCCTCAAAGCCCTCGACCTGAGCGACCACCGGGATGTCGAAAAACAGGAGGATGGTGATCAGGCCCCGCGGGGCGATGTAGAGCTGGGGCAGGAGGTCTTCGCCGATAAAAATACGGAGGATGACGTAGCGAATCACGTAGATGGAGCCGATGATGAGTAGGCTGACTAGGGCGACCTGGACACTGGCCAGGGTGGCCAGCGAGATCGTCAGGCCAAAGACCACGAAGAAAAAAGTACGGACGACGAAAGCGGTCTCCATCGTGATGACGTGGAGGCCTTCGTAAATTTGTTTGGCCTTGCGGAGGTCGAGTAGTCGGGCGAGGGGGCCGCGAAAGAAGAGCCGCATGTTGGCGATCAGCAACCCAAAGACCAGGATGATGATCAGGGAGGAGAGGTGCATCTTTTTGCCCACGGCGTAGAGTAGGATCAGGACGCTGATGAGTAAAAAGAGCTTGGTGTGGCTCTTGATGTTTTGAAAAATCAGGACGATGAGGTAGCTGGCGACGAAGGAGATGGCGATGGTCAGCACTACGTTGCCCGCAAAACCCGTCAGGCCGCTGGAGTGATCCCCCGCTTCGAGTTGTCCGGTCAGGAAGTAAAAAAGCATGATGCCCATGATGTCGGAAAAGGTACTTTCGTAGATGTGGAATTCCTTTTTGACTTCGTTGAGGCCCGCCACACTGGGAATGATGATGGCGCTGGAGAGGATGGACAGGGGGGTGGCGTACAGCCAGGCCGAGCTCATATCCATGCCCTCGATAAATTGGTGGAGGATGAGGGCGGCCACCCAAGTCGAGGCCAGCAGGCCAATCAAGGCGATGACCATGGCCTTGAGAATGGGGAGGTACTTTTCGGGTTTGAGCTCGAGCTCCAGGGCGGCTTCCAGGACGATCATGATCAGTCCGACCGTGCCCAGGAATTTGAGGATGACTTGGGTGGAGGCGGGCAGAGTAAGCCCGACCGCGTCGAGGCCAAAATTGAGGACGATCCCCAGGATGATCAGCATCAGCACCGAAGGAACGTTGGTCCGTCGGGCAATTTCGCTAAAGAAAAAGGAGAGGATCAAGATGGCCGAGGAGGCGATGATATAGTCGTAAATGGCGAGTTCCATACGGGCTTAATTTTTATTCTTCGAAATTTTACAAGCGCAGCCCCACTCCTCTTCAATCAGCGTGATGAGGTCGCGCAGGTGTCCTTCTTCGCGCACCGAGATGCGTACTTGGTAGCTGTAGGTACCTTCGGTGAGCGAGCGGAATTCGGGCGTGTGGTTCCAGTCGAGGTAGGGGGTGCTGGTGAGCAGGTCGGCCAGGCGGCGGGCGTAATCGACCTTGGCCTCGGGCTCGCGCGGCTGGATATTGATTTGGTAAAAGCCCCCAATTTCCTCTCCCGACAGCAAGAGGTAACCCTCGGCAAAAAGTTGAGAATAGTTGATGAAGTGCTTGCCCTTATTGCTGCGCAGGTGCAAGCCCAGGCGCCCCTTCTCGGTGATGATGCCCTGGGTGTTCTGCAATTTTAGCCGTTCCCCCACCTTAATCGCCTGGTCCATACGCACCAGGCGTCCGCTGACGTAATTGCGGATGTGGGAAAAGCCGGCCAGGAGTGGGAGCAAGAGCAGCAGGCCGTGAAACAAGGGATCGATGAGGACAAAATTGCTCCCCAAAAATAGGATAACCAGCGGCTCGTAGCCCAGGATGATGTAGTCGATGAGTTGCTGAACCGGGGCGCGGTAGCGTTGGGCAATGCCCAGGCGGGGCAGGAGCCGCTGCGCAAAGGTCAGCACAAAGAAGAGCGCCAGCACGAAGAGGGCCCGACTCAGGAAGTCGGTCCAACTGATGGGGTGTAGGGGCAGATTGACCATGGTTGCCGTTTAGTGATGAAATTTTAAATACTTTTTTCTTTCCAACTGTCGTCCGATGCTGTTGGCGGCCGCTTCGTTGAGCTCCAACCAGCCATCGGGCCGTCGTTGTAGTAGCCCCACGCTGATCAGTCGCTGCAGGCTGCTTTGGTAGCGCTCCTTGAAGGAGGGACCAAATAGCTTACGGAGACGGCGTTCGTTGCTGCGTTTTGCCAGGAGCAGGCTGGTCAGCAAAATGGCCAGATCGGGGTGAAGAAAATCGGGAAGTGCGGGGGGAGTACTTCTAAAGCGCACCCGGTCCTGGTCTTCGGGTTTGATGCTAAAGGCCCAATCGTGCAGGGCCTCCCCGATGTTGCCCTCCGCCGCGCGGTGTACCCACCTCGTCATGCGTTTGAACTGTGGCGGGCCAATTTCCTCCCCTTCGCGATTGATCAGCATCTTGTGGGTAGCTCCGTGCCGGGTCAGGATGGCATTGCGGACTTCTTCCTCCTTCATCCGATCCAGGTTGATCTCGGTTTGGAAGACCTTGCTGATTTGGATCGAACGATCGAGGCGTTCGAGCAGCCAATTGCTGGTGGACACGAGGTAAAAGATGCGGCTGGAAAAATCGTCGATGTGTTGGCTCAGGGCCCGGGCGTTTTGTTGGAGGGGGATTTGGGTACTGCTCCACAGCTCCAGGTCGTCGATCCACACGAGGGGCCGATCGGTGAGGGTGTACTTTTGGATAAAGTTGAGCGCGGCGCGCAAATCGTAGGTTGTCTGGTGGGTGCGACCCTGTACTTCGATACTGCTGTTGGGTTGGAGGCGGATGATCCGCTGGGGAAAGTGTCGCTTGGCCAAAATTTCTCCGAAGAGGGTTTTGCCACAGAGGCGTTGGCCGCTCAGCAATAAGGCACCGCGAAAGCCGCCGCGCCACTGGTTGATGATCTGGGCGGCCCGGTCGAGTTCGGCCGCCCGGCCCACCCAAAAGGATTCGCCGAGGTAGCCCCTGGTCAGGAAGATGCTACAATAGTGTTGATTGTTGGCCCCGATCCGGTGGTGCTGTACAAAACGCACAATCTTCTCCGACTGGCTCAGTACGTCCTCCTGTTCGACGGAGCTGCGTAGGCGTTGGAGCGCCCGCAGTCGGGGCTGTAGCCACTTGCGCAAGCGAATCCAGAGGGCATTTTGGTTGCTGCGGAGGAGGTTGAGCGTCGATTGGAGGGGAAGGGGGAGGAATTCCCGTTGGGGCTCGTAGATCAGGCTGAGCAAAAATTCCGTAGCGATTTTGTCGCGGAGCTGCTCCTGGAGGTCCTGGTACTGACGCAAGTCCGCCTCGATCTTCTGGCTAAAGACCTGGAGCGGTTGGACCAAATTATCGGCGTCCCAGCTTTGGCCCTCGCCCTGATCTTTAGGGACCAGTCGGGCCCGGTTGGCGATATTGGCCAGGGCCACTTGGTAAGCGCTGGTATTGCGTTCCGTGATTTCACCCAGTTCGTAGAGCTGGGGCCACACTTCGGCCTCCATCCACTGGCGGACCTGGCGTTGGAAATAAAAGTCCTTCGTCAGGAGCAGTCCCTGGGCGGAGGCGATGGTGGGGGTCATCCGTTCGGGCAAATCCTCCAGGTAGTTCTCCATGGCCCGGGTGGCCTCCCGCAGTGGTGGTGGGAGGTGGACGCGATTGTTGACTTCCTCGGTGTGGGTGGCCACCTTACTGGCCTTTTCTTCACTTTCCTCCTCGATAAAGCGTAAGGTGTCGCGGGCACCTTCGCGGAGGGCCCCCAGAAAGCTGGCCCGGGTGGCCAGGAGCTGTTTGAGGTGTTGGTGTAATTGGGCAAATTGGTTCTGAACGGTCAGCAGCAGCTGTTGTTGCTCGGTGAGTTGCCGACATTGGGGGGGAATGGCGGCCAATTGCTCGCGGTAGGCGGGCCAGGGGTTTTGCTGGGCCTTCCACTCCTCCACGGCGGTGGTTATCCCCCGGTCGCTTTGTCGCAACTGTTCGATGCTGTTCCACCACTGTTCGCGCAGGTGGACACTGGCTTCGCGGAGCGTACGGAGGGAGCGTTGGTGCAGGTCGTTGTGGGTTTCCGCCGTGATTTGTTGATCGGCAGCCAGGAGCTGGGCTTTTTGATTTTCGAAGAGGACGTCTCGCCAAAGCAGGAGAAAAGCCTTGGCTCGCTCGGGCCAGTGATAGTTGCCGACGTAGCTGGCGAGGAGGGGGCCGGTCAGTTCGGCCTCGGGGCCTGCCTCGGCCAATTGTTGGGCACAGCCATCACCCAGTTCGGTGATGGCGCTCTGGAGGGATTCTACGGCGGGGGGGAGGCATTCCGGCCAGTCTTCCCGCTGGCTTACCGTCCGGAGGTTTTCCCGAAGGGATTCGTCGAAGCGATTCAATTGCAGGGCAATACTTTCCATGACAGTCAATAGTAGCGCTTTTTTAACATTTCCTTAAAAAAAACGACAATAATCAATGGCTTACCGCGTTTTTGGGGTAGGTTCATTAACAAATGCTTAACAATAATGAAAGCTATGGCGGACCCCATCCATTGGGTCTACGCACTAAGATCGGTTTAACAAAATTTACTTTCCGGGCAGCCAAGGTCCGACAAATTAACCTGATTTGTTGATTAAGTCGGCCAACAATCGCCGAAATGCTACAATTCGGCGATTACTTTTTCCAACAAGCGCTTTGTCGCACGCACCCCTTCCGGCTCCGAGAGTCGGTCCCCTTCGTATTCTACCCCCACGTAACCACGGTAGCCGCCTGCTTTTACCAACTCCATCATGCGGCGAAAGTCGATGCTGGTCTCCTGGCCCGCTTCGTCAAAGTCGTAGGATTTGGCGCTGAGCGCCTTGGCAAAGGGGAGCAATTCCTGCATCCCCCGGTAGCGATCGTAGGCCTCGATACAGTCCTCGTCTTTTTTCAGGATACAAAAATTGCCAAAATCGGGAAGGGTACCGCAGTTGGGCATCCTTACCTGTCCGATGACTTTGGCTAGCCACTGCGCGTTGGAGGAAGGGCCTCCGTGGTTTTCGACGATGACGTTGATTTGGTAGTCCTTGGCAAAAGAGGCGAGGCTTGCGAGCCCGTCTACGGCGGGCCCCGCGAGGTCATCGGCACTGCCCCGTCCTTCGAGGTTGACCCGAATCGAGTGGCAACCGAGCATTTGGGCGGCTTCCACCCACTGGTAGTGTTTTTTGATGGCCTCGTTGCGGATATTGTTGTCGGGTTCGGCTAGGGGGCCCTCGTCGTCCACCATGATGAGGAGACTCTGCACGCCATTGTCGTCGGCACGTTTTTTAAGTTCCCGGAGGTAGGGTTGATCGCGGGCGCGGGTTTTGAAAAGTTTGCTGACGTACTCGACGGCAGTGATGCCAAAGTCTTGGCGGGCGGTGAGGGCGAAGTCGAGGTTATCGATGGTTCCTGCTTTGAAGGCGCGGTGGAGCGACCACTGGGCGAGGGAAATTTGGAAAAGTGGGTCGGAGGAAGGGGGGCTGGCCTTTACGGGGCTGGTTTTGCTGGTGGTGGAACGGTCCGTACAGGCCGTGAGGCCGAGGGTACCGATTCCGAGGGCAGTCCAGGCCGTCTGCTTCAAAAACTGTCGTCGATCCTTTTGCATGTCTTGCGGGCTTGAGGTTTGATTATTAGATGTCACAAATACTAAAAAGTCACTGACTAAAGATAGGGATTTGCTCTTTATCTTTAAGATAAGGACTTGGAATAATTGGGGCTACATTTTGTCAGCAATTGCGCTCGACTCTCGTCGGGTAGAGGAGTTTTTCGCTTCTCGCAAAAAAAAATAGGATTTGTTGGAAAAGTGACATTTTCTTACCATTTTAGCTGCCTGCAAGCCCACGAACTTATGGAGAGATTTAATTTCAAAACACAAAACATTTCAGTTATGCTCATTCTCTACATCGCAACAGGAGCATTTATTTTAGGGGGAGGCTTGATGGTCGCCACCAATCTATTTTCGCAAAGGGGCCGGAGAAATTCTTTCTAGAACGCTAGGCTACACAGCAGGACTTCGCCTACTTTATTCGTCGGGACTCCACACTTGATTTTTGTATACCAGTTTAGGATTTTTTAAGCACTTCATGGCGCGGCCCAAGCCGTCGACTGTCATGGGAAACATCCGATTGCCCGTAAATTCGCGGATGATCGCCGTCGACTCGTGAAAGTCCCAGGTGTATTCCGCATTGGGGTTGATCCACACCAAGTGGGGAAAGTGATCGCGAAGGCGACGTAGCCAGACGATCCCCGCCTCTTCGTTGTAGTGCTCTACGCTGCCGCCTCGGTAGTAAATCTCGTAGGGCGACATGGCGGCATCTCCCACCAGTACCAACTTGTAATCTCGATTGTACTTGTGCAACAGCTCCAGGGTTGGCAGCAGCTCGTGGTACCGTCGGTGATTGTTCTTCCACAGGTTTTCGTAGACGCAGTTGTGGAAGTAGAAGTATTCCAGGTATTTGAATTCGTGCCGGGCGGCAGAAAACAAGCGCGCGCAGCGTTCGACGTGGTCGTCCATCGATCCGCCAATGTCCATCAACAAGAGTACTTTGACCCGATTCTGTTTGGAAGGGATCAAGGTGATGTCCAGCAAACCCGCATTTTCGGAGGTCCGTCGGATGGTATCGTCGAGATCGATTTCGGTAGCTAGGCCCTCGCGCGTAAAATGCCGGAGTCGCTTCAGGGCCATTTTGATGTTGCGGGTATTGAGTTCGACCTGATCGTCCAGGTTTTGGAATTCGCGTTGCTCCCAGACTTTGAGCGCCGTGCGATTGCCCGCACTTTCGGAGCCCGTGCGGAATCCCTCCGGATGATAACCTCCGGCACCAAAGGGCGAGGTCCCTCCCGTCCCGATCCACTTGTTGCCCCCCGCGTGTCGCTCTCGCTGTTCCTCCAAAAGCGCCTTAAAACGGTCGAGCAAAGCATCCAAACCTCCCAGTTTGTCGATGGCCGCTTTTTCCTCCTCACTCAACTGCCGCCGCAGCTGTTTCCGCAGCCAATCGAGGGGTACCTTCTGGAGCAGCACGTCGTCGGCAATGCTTTCGATTCCCTTAAAGTACTGTCCAAACAGCTGGTCAAAGCGGTCGAGATGGGCCTCCTGCTTGATAAAGATGGCTTTGCACAAGGCGTAAAATTCGTCGACGCGGTGGCCGATCACGCCTTTTTGAAGGGCTTCCATCAGTCCGAGGTACTCGTGTAAACTCACCGGAATGCCCTGTTGGCGCAGTTGGTAAAAAAAATCTAGAAACATGTAGCCAAGATACGATTCTTAAGGGAGTTGTGCCGGGTGGCGTGCTTGGGGGGTATGGGGCGGTGTAAAATGGGCGGCAAAGCGCGACGGGGAGTGGGAATGGTGGTAAGACAATGGCCAATACGGTCTCAGGAGGTGCCTAAGCGGACAACTGAAGAGGAGCAAGGTAAAGCCTTGGGAAATTACTGTTAGAAAAGGGCGTTTGGCCGGTGGGAGATAGGGTACTATTTTGGGGGTGGGACATTATTTGGGGCTCTGGGGTGGGATCCCACCCACAAGGCACGACCCGCTGCCGGCCCCCTCGACGGCTACCGTACCACGTACAGCTCCGTCACCCAACCTAGAGTCCGCTACTCTAGCTGGTGGAAAAAATACCGAGCTTTTCCTTCGCTAGCAGTAGAAAAACTCCCTACATAGACGTCCTGGACGCCTAAATTCCATAAGCCAAGTGTGGTAAAAAGGGACGCAGTCCGCTGAAACCCCTGATTTTGCTGGGAAAATTTTCTGAAAAAAATCTCGCCTTTTCAAATTTTAACATTTCACCCGGTACTCCATTCTCCCCACCCATCAAGCCTTTTCCCCCAGCCACTCCCGAAAATCAAAATAGCCCAGGGCCTCCTCGTCCATCAGTGGCGCATCCCCGGCAAAGAGCTGCGCTTGGGCTTGGGTTTTTAGCGCGGGCCAGTCGGCCTTGGGGCAGCGGCTGGCCTTGGAAAAAAAACGGAGTAAGACCCGTTCGTAAGCCCACAACTCCCGACGCCTCTTTAAAAAACGGCGGATTTGGTCGACTGCGTGGTAAAGTACCAGTGAGTGATCTAGCTCGAAGTGGATGACCAGGTGGAGCCAGCGTGCGAAGCCTTGGATGACTTCCTGTACCGGCCCAAAACGCTCGTGGATGATGGCGTTGGTCCAGTGGAGTGCCCGGTCCAAGTCCCCGTGCAACCACTGGAGGTGGGCAAACTGGTACCACAGCATTAGGCGGTATTCGGGGGGAATGATTCCCGGGTGCTGGGTCATAAAATCCTGGACCTCCACGATGAGGGCCCGACCGGCTTCCGTCCGCCGCGTGGTCCGGTAAAGCTCCAATTCTACATTGTAGGTGCGGAGCAAGTTCCGCCGACTCAACGCAGAGCGGGAGGCCCCCTCCTTGGAATCATTGCGTACGAAGCGACGGATTTTATCGAGTACCCCGATGGCTTCGTCGTAGCTCCGCGCGCGAATCAGATAGCTGACCTGCTTGTGGAGGGCGGTCAGGTACGGTGCCGACTGCGCGTACCGCTCGGTGGTTTGGCCTTCGAGGAAGGCAATTTGCTCCCGCAATACGGCGTAGGCTCGCTCGTGCTGTCCGTTCTGGAGGAAGTAGGAGAATAGGGTGTGTTGGTGAAGGGCGTGGGCTTGTTGATTGTCTTGGGGGGCGGGACGGTTGAAGAGTGGGTCACGCAGCAATCGTTCGTCGGGGTCCGGGACGTAATGCTGGATACGGTTGGAAAATTGCCAGTAGCGGTTGAGCTGCCGCAATCCCTCGATGGCTTGAGCTTGGGCTTCATCAACGGCGTTTACCGTGGTGTCGTGCTGACTGTGATGCGCCAGAAACAAGCGGAGTTGCCAATAGGCGAGATCGACCTGAGCCGAGAGGAGATGCGCGGAATACGCCACCAGCTGGGCGCGGCGGATTTCGGCCGCGCAGGGTGCGTAAAGCTCGCGTTCGAAGAGCATTTCGACGTGGTGAAGCATGGCGCGAACGCGGGCGGCGGGAGAACTTTGGTGGTGATAGTTGCGGAGGCTCTTGAGGATCAAACGGTAGAGGTAGTGCTTGGCGACGTGGAGTTGTTTGAGGAAGGTGGCTCCGGCAAATTGCCGACGGATGGCCGCCTCGTCGTATTGGCGCTGTGCGGCGGTGGCCTCGAAGAGTTGGAGGTAGTTCGGGGCTATTTTTTGACCCAAACAAAAAATTTTAAAATAGCGCTTTTCCGATTTACTGAGGGAGTGAATGAGCTGGAAGAGGTACTGCTTTTTGATCATTGAAAAATACGATAAAAGGCTAAAATTAGAAGTAAAAATAGCATTTTAAGCGCTATTTGAATTGATAGAAACCTACGTTTTGTAGAAAAATAATTTTAAACACAAAATGTTTGTTTTTACTTTTGCCACGCAATAACCATTGAGACATCCGCAAATCGCTGTTTCTCACCGACACGTTTCTTCTTTCTTCACCAAAAAAATAACGAATTATGAGTGTACTAGAAAAAACCCAACGACTCCACCAGATGATGGCCGAAGGAAAGGTAATGGAAGCTTTTGAAGAATTTTACCACGACGACGTAGTGGTCGTCGAAGCCGATGGCGAGGTCCGCAAGGGCAAGGCCGCCCAACGTCAGGCCATTCACGATTGGATGAACGGCGTCCAGGAACAGCACGGTGGGGGCGTTGGTGCCATCACCGCCAATGAAGAAACCGGAGTGACGGCCGTCGAAAGTTGGACCGACGTCAGCACGGCGCACGGCCGAGTGAAGATGGAGGAGGTGGCCATTCAAAAATGGCAGGACGATAAGATCATCCACGAACGTTTTTACTACAACGTACCTGGCCAATAATCCTTATCTTGTCGCCAGCGTCGGTGTCGCACGGTCCGTCGAGCGGCACCGACGTTCTATTCCAAGCACCCAAACCCCCGCCACCATGGCTTATTTCGATGCCGATTTTATCCAGTTTTTTAAAGAATTGGAAGCCAATAACAACCGCGACTGGTTCCAAGCCAATAAAAAGCGTTACGAAGCCCGTGTAAAAAAGCCCTTCGCTAGTTTTGTTGCCGAGTTGATTGATCAACTGCAGCCACTGGACCCCCGTATGCTCATCACGCCGAAGGATGCGATTTTCCGCATCTACCGCGATGTCCGTTTCAGTCCCGATAAAGCACCTTATAAGAACCACGTCTCGGCCAATCTTTCGCCGGGCGGGCGGAAGGATATGTTGCGCCCCGGCATTTACCTACAGTTCAACCACCAGAGCGCCGCGGTGTACAGCGGTTTGTACCGACTGCAAGCCAAAGAAGTTCAAAAAGTCCGCGAGCACATCGCCGCCAATTTGGAGACCTTTGACGAATTGGTGAGCGACGCCGATTTTGTCGAAACGTTTGGCAGGGTGCAGGGGGAAAAAAACAAACGCATTCCCAAGGAGTTTCGCGACCTGGAAGCCCAACAGCCCCTGATCGCCAATAAATCTTTCTTCTATTCCATCGAATGGGAGCCCCAAAGCTTGCTCGCCGAGGATTTGGTGGAGCGGGTGCTCGAATCCTACCGAGTGGCCCGTCCCCTGGCACAATTCCTGGAAACGGGGGTACTGGCGGAATAGGCTTACCAATTGACCCGATCTCCTACCTCGATCCCAACGGCCTGGCAATAGCCCGCAATCACCTCCAGGACGTAGCGCGCTTTGCCATTGGAAGGAATGGGGGCTTCCGATAGGGGCGTCGTTCCCTCGGCAATGGAGACGACCTCCTTTTGCTCGTTGATGTAGATGATGTCCAAAGAAAGGTAGGTATTTTTCATCCAAAACGATTGCTCTTCGTTGCGATCCATCAGGAAAAGCATGCCGCTGTCCTCGGGAAGGGAACGGCGGTACATCAGCCCCAAGTTGCGCTCCGTTTCCCCCGCCGCAATTTCAATGTCAATGGCTTTGACCAACTCCCCACTCGGTTTGCTGATCGTAAGGCTCCCCTCTTTTTTAAACGCCGTAGTCCGACTGCTGGGCGTCGACTCGCTAGTGGTACTGGCGGAGGAAGCACTCCGGGCGGGTGGATTGCCGCGGAAAAGGCCCGCGGGTAAGCTGCTAAAAATAAAGGCAACAGTTGCCAGTAGTAATAAGCTTACCAGGGCAATTTGACGGAAATTGACCGATTTTTTGCGTTTTTGTCGAGCGGAAGTAGCTCTTTTTGTCGTTTTGGACTTGGCCATGATCGAGAGTATTGTTTTAATTTGCAAAATTACAGAATAAACCGTAGCCATGCCCACCAAAAACTTTCGTACCCGTCTCGGATTGCTTCGCTCGCGAATCATGTACTACTGGAAGCCCTTTAACCAACGGCGCCTGCGTCGGTTTTATTCCCCCTTGATTCCCGCCGGTGGACTGTGTTTTGACGTGGGGGCCCACCTCGGCAACCGCATCGCCGCCTTTCGATCCTTGGGGGCACGGGTCGTCGCCGTGGAACCCCAGCCCCGCTGCTTGGACTACCTGCGTCAAACCTTTGGCACGGATACCGAAGTCCAATTGTTGCCCATTGCCCTGGGCGCCAGTGAGGGAAAAGCCACCCTGCACATCAGCCAACTGGCTCCCACGGTGAGCACCTTAGCCCCATCGGAATGGCGGGAGACACTGCGGAAAAAACGCCAGCTGGCGATCGAGTGGGAAGAGCAGTTGGAAGTGGAAGTACAAACCCTCGATCAATTGATTGAGCGCTACGGGCGGCCGGATTTTTGTAAAATCGACGTCGAAGATTTTGAGGAAGAAGTCCTCCGAGGGCTTTCCCAACCCATTCCGGTCCTTTCTTTCGAATTTTTTACCTGGACGCTGCCCCGAACGTTGCGCTGTCTGGATCTGCTCGACGCCCTGGGGGATTACGAGTACAACTGGTCGCCGGGAGAATCCCAAACCTGGGCCGAGCCGCAATGGCAATCGCCCGCTGCCATTCGGCAGCGGATGCAAAAACTAAAGCATGATGGCTCCGGCGACGTCTACGCTCGATTGCGTTTGCAATGAACCATTGACCATAGCGGCCTGTTTCCAAAAAATACGTACTTTTACACCGTTGAGGATATTACACCACTATTGTACACCATATAGGTTGATAACATGATGAAGCGTCAAGCAGCGGCAGTGATCCCCACCCCGTGGGGAAATTTCAACATGGTGGCCTTTGCCGAGAACGAGACGGAGCGGATGCCGCACCTAGCCATGATACACGAAAAAATGACGACCAGTGCTCCCGTGTTGGTTCGCATGCATTCCGAGTGTTTAACGGGTGACTTATTTGGGTCCAAGCGCTGCGACTGTGGAGAACAGTTGGAGAAGGCCATGGAAATGTGTGGGCAGGAAGGAGGTATTGTACTCTACCTGCGCCAAGAGGGACGTAACATTGGCCTCATCAACAAGCTCAAAGCCTACCAGTTGCAAGATCGCGGCCTGAACTCCGCCGATGCCAACACCCATCTGGGGCTTGAGGTGGATGGGCGCCGCTACGATGAGGCGATCCAAATACTCACGGAAATCGGCGTTACCGCCATCCGCCTGATCACCAATAACCCCCTCAAGATGCGCGCCATCGATGAGTCCGCCATCCAGTTTGTAGAGCGCGTTCCCCTGGTGATCGCTCCACGCCGTGAGAATCGTTTTTACCTGCAAACCAAGGAAGATTTAATGGGGCATTTGCTGAACGCCAATGGTAAAGACTAGCCCCGCATGACCGTCTAGCCCGCTACCTATGAAGCAAACACTCTGGAAAGGATTACTTTTTTTAACGGGACAAGTCAAGACCTGGACCGGACTCCCCGGTTATTGTAGTTTTGACTTTGGCAGCCAAACGCTGCTGCTCGATCAGTCCCTAACCGCCACCCTGGATTTTCCCCCCCTGCAATTGTATTTTGGTTCCGAGGTGACCCCTCCCCAGCCGACCGATTCCCGTACGGCCCAGTTGCGTTGGGCCGGAGATTTTCACTGGCAAATTCTCACGGGCGGTCAGTGGCCCGCCGAAGCCCTCCAGTTTGTACACGCTTATCTGCCCTACTGCTTTTGCTCCTGGATCGCTCGGAGGGAACAACGGGCCATTTCCATTGCGCATTTTGCCCAAACCCTGGATGGTAAAATTGCTACCGAAACGGGCTATTCCCGCTGGATTGGCAATGAGGAAAACCTCAAACATGCGCACCGGATGCGGGCTCTCTGCGACGCCATCCTCATCGGTCGGTCCACCCTGGATCAAGACCAACCCCGCCTTACGGTTCGCCACGTGAGCGGTCCCAATCCCCGCCGCATTGTCCTGGGTAGCCGCTTGGCCGACTACTCCTGCCTACTCGATGCAGCCCTGGAGTCGGTAATGGTCATCGGTACCGAAAAGCGTGGTGCGGAAAACCTCATCGAATACTGTTCCCTGCCTTGCGAAAATGATCGCCTGCGGGGGCTGCCCATCTTGCAATACCTCTTCCAGAAGGGCTGTCAGTCGGTCTACATCGAAGGCGGTACCCAAACCACCTCCAACTTTATCAAGGATCGGGCGGTCGACATTCTACAACTTCACCTTTCGCCCCAAATTTTTGGGTCGGGGCGCCCCGCTTTTATCCTTCCTACCATCGACAAGGTGGAGGATGCCGTTCAATTTACCAATTTTCATTACCAGACGGTGGGGGATACCCTGATGTTCGTCGGTCAGTTGCCTTGTGATGGCAGCGACTAATTCCCCCCGGGCACTCTGGCACCTCTCCTCGGCGGAGAGCCGCTTGCTGCCCACGACCTCAGCGGTTCCGGTGGATGGCGTTCGGGTACGGGCCGCCTACTCCCTCATCAGTACCGGCACGGAGCGTCTGGTAGCTTGTGGACAAGTACCTCTCAGCCTCTACGATACCATGCGGGTTCCCCACCAAGAAGGCACTTTCGCCTTTCCCCTCACCTACGGGTATTCTTGGGTCGGGCGGGTCGATCAGCCGGGCCACCAAGCCCACGGGCGGTGGGTACACCTACTGCATCCCCATCAAGATTGGGCCCACGTAGCACCTTCTGATTGGACCCTAGTCCCCGAGGATATTCCTCCGCTGCGGGCGAGCTTGGCCTCTAATTTGGAGACGGCGGTCAATGCCGTCTGGGAAGTCCCCGTCAGCTTGGGCGATCGGGTGCTGGTGATGGGCTTTGGAATTATCGGTTCCTTGTTGGCTCGCCTGCTGACGCAGTTGCCGGGAGTAGATTTGGCAATTTTGGAGACGCAAACTGCCCGGCGAGAATTGGCGATCGAAATGGGTTTTGAGCTGGCCGACTCTTCGCCACGGACTCCTTACGACGTGGTGTTCAATACCACGGCCCGGGCGGCGGCGCTTCAGCATGGCTTGGATCACTTGGGGCGGGAAGGCGCCCTGGTGGAGCTGAGTTGGTACGGTCAGCAGTCGATCGAGCTGCGTTTGGGCGCGGCCTTTCACCAGCGCCGCCAACGGCTCATCAGCTCGCAAGTCAGTCAGTTGCCGCCAGCGCGGCGTCCCCGTTGGGATTATCAGCGGCGCAAGGCCCTGGTCTTTGAACTGCTGCGTCAGGCCCACTGGGATGCTCACCTACGCGAGTGCATTGCCTTCGAAGCACTGCCCGACTTTTTTGAGCAATTGCGGGCGGGGCATCAACCGATGCTGGGCGTTGCGGTTGACTATGGACAAGAATAAAAACACAACTATGTATACCGTTAAAATTCGCGAGCACATCATGATTGCTCACTCCCTACCCGATCCCGTTTTTGGCCCCGCCCAAAACCTTCACGGTGCCACCTACGTGGTCGACGCCGAGTTTCAACGCCCCGAACTGGATGAGCACCAGATCGTGATTGACATCGGATTGGCCAGCGAGCTGCTGCGCAAAGTACTGGCGCCCCTGGCGTACCAAAACCTGGACGATTTGCCGCAGTTTACGGGAGCCCTCACCACCACGGAGTATTTGGCGCGCTACATCCACGACCAATTGGTGGGGGCACTGGACGGTTCCTTTCCGGGAAGTTTAAAGGTGATCCTCGGCGAATCGCACGTGGCCTGGGCTTCGTATCAGGGCCCCTCAATGCTCGCCTGATGCGGCGGCCGCTCCATTTTTGGATGCCCGAGCCCGATCAATTTCCGTCGGGAGGGAATGTATACAACGCAAATATCGTGAAGGCCTTGGTGGAGCTGGGGCACCCCGTTACGCAGGCCGCGGATTGGGTAGAGCACAGGCCCCAAGACGGGCTATTGATCGTCGATACCCTGATGCTGGGGCAACCCGCGCTCGCCACCGCGCCCGCGCCCAAGATACTGCTGGTCCATCACCTGCGGAGTCTGGAAATGACTCCTTCTAAGGATCGAGTGGCCCAGCAGCAAAGGGAAAAGCGCCAATTGGCTCCCTTTGATGCCCTCTGGGGGACCAGCGCTTTTACCGCCCATTACCTGCGCAATACCCTGGCTTGCTCCCAACTGGTGTTTCAAGTCCCCCCCGCTTTCGACCTGGAGCCCGGGCCGCCGCCGGAGCCACGGCACGGCCTTCGCCAGGTTCTGGTGGTGGCCAACTGGATTCCTCGCAAGGGAATCCTCGATTTGCTGCGGGCGTGGTTTCGTCGGTCCTGGCCTACGGATGTGGTCCTGCGATTGGTGGGCAGCACCGATCTGGATCGGGCTTACGCCCGGCGCTGTTGGGAGCTCATTGATCAGCAACGTGTGGATGGGGGAGGGAGCGTCGAAGTGATGACCCACTTGTCGCGCTCGGAGATGACGGCGGTTTACCGCTCCGCCGATCTGTTGTTGTCCGCTGCATCGGTAGAGACCTTTGGAATGGCGATTCAGGAAGCCTTGGCGATGGGAGTACCCGTGCTGTCCGTCGAAGGAGCCTACGCAGCGCGGTCGATTGTGCCGGGAGAAAATGGGGAAGTGTACGCAAGCGTCGAGGAAATGGTGGCGGGTTTGTACGACTTGTTGGAGCGGGAAGGGCATTGGCGAGGGCTTCGGGCGGGAGCACGGCGGCGGCGGGAGCAGTGGCAGCGGCCCTGGTCCACCGCGGGGCGAGAATTGTTGTCGATCTTGACCCAGTGGGAGGAGAAAAAGAAAACGTAACGGCAAATTTTTGAAATTTTTTTTGACTTGCAAAACGCTGACTATCAATATTTTATGATTTTATTTAAATATG
>CALCCH010000232.1 GCA_937899855.1 uncultured Saprospirales bacterium
CGTTTGCGCTTCAGTCCGCTTAAAAACACCGTCTTGCGGGGGGGGGAGGATCGGGTAATTTTTTACATGCCCTGGGATGAGGAGTCTCTTGAAATGGCCAAGTCGATGCAGTACATGACGGTGCGCGCCAATTATTGCTCGGTGATGGAGGACTGCTGGATCTTCGACTCTACTCAAAAGGATGTGTTGCCGGGGACCTTTGATGCGGATTTGGAGTTTGCGGAGTGAGGGGATTTTCCCCCTTGGAATGTCCGGGAGAAAGCCCGCTGGGGCTTTCAATTGTTACGGATAAGTGTTAAATTAAGGGGGCTTGGATTTTTATCCGCATGGCTACGCGATAGCGGCCTCAATTGACCACAACATCTATGAACGAAAACACGATCAGCCTCAATAAGTACATCAGCAGCACTGGGATTTGCTCGCGCCGGGAGGCCGATCGCTGGATCGAAGCGGGGCGGGTCAAACTCAATGGTGTTTTGGCCAAGAAAGGCAATCGGGTGGGGGAGGACGACCTCGTCACGCTCGACGATGAGCCCCTCGGCAGCAAGCCCGCTACCGTTTACCTAGCCCTCCACAAACCCGAAGGCATCACCTGCACCACCGATCGCCGCGACCCCACCAATATCATTGACTTTGTGGGACACCCCCAACGCATATTTCCCGTCGGCCGACTCGACAAGGCCTCCTCTGGCCTGATCTTTTTGACCAACGACGGCGACATCGTCAACGAGATTCTTCGGGAAGAAAATTACCACGAAAAGGAGTACATCGTTCAGGTCAACCGCCCGGTCAGCAACAACTTCGTCCGTTCGATGAGCCAGGGCGTCCCCATCCTCGGTACCGTGACCCAAAAATGCCTGGTCGAAAAGCGCTCCAAATTCGTTTTTCGCATCGTACTTACCCAGGGGCTCAACCGGCAAATCCGCCGGATGTGTGAATATTTCAACTACCGCGTCGTTGCCCTCAAAAGGGTACGCATCATGAACGTTTGGCTCGACGAGATCCGCCCCGGAAAGTGGCGATCGCTGACAAAAGACGAGCTGCGGGAACTGCGCAGCACCATCCAGCGTAGTAAGGGGAATACTTCACGACACTAAAAACCACGGCATGGACTACCTAAAACTCAATCGCGATTCCTGGAACCAGCGAACGGCGGTGCACGTAGATTCGGAATTTTATGACAACGAAAGCTTTTTGAACGGGCGCAATTCGCTGCAAGATATTGAAATGGCCCTCCTGGGCGACCTGCGGGGAAAAACCGCCCTCCACCTCCAGTGCCACTTTGGCCAGGATACCATCTCCCTGGCCCGCCTGGGCGCCAAAGCCACCGGGATGGACTTCTCCGATCGCGCCATCGCCCAGGCTCGCCAATTGGCCAGTGCCACCCAGAGCTCCGCCCGCTTTATCCAATCCGATGTGTACCAATTACCGGAGCAGCTCGATGAGCAATTCGCTCTCGTATTTACCTCCTACGGGGTGATTGGTTGGCTGCCCGACATCCGCCGCTGGGCCGAAGTGGTCGCCCGCTACGTCAAACCCGGTGGCCGCTTTGTTTTTGTTGAGTTTCACCCCGTCATCTGGATGTACGACGATGACTTCAAACAGGTGGCTTACCGTTACTTCAATTCGACACCCATCGTCGAAGAGGCCGAGGGAACCTACACCGATCGCGGGGCGGAGATTGCGGGGACGACGGTGTCCTGGAACCACGGTTTGGCTGAGGTACTCAACAGTTTGATCGGGGCGGGGCTACGGGTGGAAGACGTTCGGGAATACGATTATTCTCCCTACGATTGTTTTTCCCATACCGTCGAATTTGCTCCCGGTAAATTCCGGATCGCTCATTTTGAGGACCGTATTCCCATGGTTTATTCGGTGGTCGCCACCAAGGCTTGACCTAGGCTGTCGGGTGGGGTCAAATGCGGTGATGGATATTTGAAAATAGGTTCATTTATTGCTATTTTGTGATTCGCTCCAACCAAAAGGAGAACCTTCCCCAACGCGGGGTGTTTTACTGAAGCCAAAAGCAGTGACTTTAATGACAATAGAACAAATATACACGGGCTGTCTGGCCCAGGGGGCCTACTACCTAGAGAGTGAAGGCGAAGCCGCCATCATCGACCCCCTACGGGAAACCACCCCCTACCTCGACAAGGCCCGCGATCGGGGTACGCGCATCAAATACATTTTCGAAACCCATTTTCACGCCGATTTTGTCTCGGGGCATCTCGATTTGGCCCAGAAAACGGGTGCGCAGATCGTATACGGCCCCCAGGCGGAGACGACCTACGCCAAGCACTCGGCCCGGGATGGGGAAGAATTTCGTTTGGGTAAGCTGACCATTCGCGTGCTGCACACCCCCGGCCACACCCCCGAAAGTACCACCTACCTGCTGCTCGACGCGGAGGGACGGGAGCACGCCATCTTTACGGGAGACACCCTCTTTATCGGTGATGTGGGCCGGCCCGACCTGGCCCAAAAATCGGGTAGCCTGACCGTGGAAGACCTGGCCGGTATGCTTTACGACAGTCTGCGGACCAAGATCATGCCCCTATCGGATGAAGTAATCGTATACCCCGCGCACGGTGCGGGCTCGGCTTGTGGAAAGAACATGAGCAAAGAAACTTGGGATACTCTGGGACGCCAGAAAGCCACCAATTACGCCCTGCGTGCCTCCATGACCAAGGCGGAATTCATTGAGGAGGTAACCAATGGCCTGCTGCCTCCGCCTCAATATTTTGCCAAAAATGCCAAAATCAACAAGCAGGGTTACGAAAGCATCGACGTGGTGATGGAGCGGGGAGCCAGAGCGCTCTCCCCCCGGGAGTTCGAACTGGTCGCCAACGAAACCGGCGCCCTCATCCTCGACGTGCGCGATAAAGCCGCCTTTGTCCGGGGCTTCGTGCCCAATTCGATCTTTATTGGTCTGGACGGAAGCTTTGCTCCCTGGGTGGGCGCCCTGGTCGTGGACCTGATGCAGCCCATTTTGCTGGTGGCTCCCGAGGGGCGGGAGGAAGAAACCGTCAAGCGTTTGGCTCGGGTGGGCTACGACAATGCCCTGGGTTACCTCGCTGGTGGCTTTGCAGCCTGGCGGGCGACCGGTGCGGAAGTAGATAGCATCCCGACGATTGACGTCGCGGGTTTCGAGGCAGCTTACTCAAAGGCGCCGGACATTCCAATTCTGGACGTTCGCAAGCCCGGAGAATGGCGCGCCGAGCACCTGAGTAGTGCCCAACATTTCGCTCTCGATACCCTCAACCAAAATATGAGTGCCCTCGATCCCGAACGGGAGTACTATCTGCACTGTCGGAGTGGTTACCGCTCCACTGTGGCCGCTTCCATTCTCAAATCCCGTGGTTTTGATCGACTGATCAACGTACAAGGTGCCTTTACCGACATCGTTGCTTCTAAGATGCCGACCACCAATTTGGTCTGTGAGGGCAAGTAAGGGGGGGCGTTTAACTGTTGAGGCGGGGAAATGGAAGCAGCATGGGGACCCGTTTTTGGTATTCGCGGTAGCGGTCGCCAAAAGCGGCCAGCAGTTTTGCCTCTTCCCATTTGGCGCCTACGTAGCTGTAGCCCGTGGTAACCAGGGCCGCGGTGAGTAAAAGTGCGGTCGGGTGGAGGAGGACGCAGCTCCAGGCTACGGTGATGGCTCCCAAGTAGAGGGGGTGACGCACCACCCCATTCCAGCCCTCCGTATTCAAATCTCCCAAAGCGACTTTACCCTTCGGGTTAGCCAACTGGGCCGTACCGCTAAATTCCCGCCAATCGTAGCGTTGCATGGCGGCTCGGATCAGGTAGAGGCCAAAGCCAAAACCGAGGCCACCCAGTACCAGATGAGACCAGTGCTGGGGCAACAAAATTTGGCCCTCGCCAGTTGAATAAAAGTAGCCGACGGGCAGCAGCATCAAGACCGCTACGCCATTGTAGGCCAAGCGGTAGTAACGCGCGCTGACCCAACGTTGCTGCAAATAATGTTTGACCCGGGTACTGGCCAGTAGGCTGTGCAAGCCGTAGTACAGCACCAGGGCAATTGTAAAACACCAGTTCATGCGTTAAAGCTAATGGATAATTCTTGTAAAACGCCGCGTTGGCGCTTATTAAAAGCCCAACTCAACAATTTGACCCCCCGCGATTTCCACCAGCGCATCCGGACGGGGCGAACGCCACTGGTGGTGGATGTCCGTACGGCCAGCGAATTTGCCAGCGGCCACATTGAGGGCGCGCTCCACATCGACTTCTTTGCGGAGGACTTTTGGGATTGCATAGAGGCCCTCGATCCCCAGCGCGACATTCTCGTTTACTGTCGCACCGGTCGCCGCAGCATCCGCGCCTGTACCTTGATGCGCAACGGTGGCTTCGACAATGCCAAGGTATTCAACCTCGAAGGTGGTTTCGTCGCCTGGCGAACGGCCTTCACGCACTAATTTTTCCGCTCTTCCTACTGCTTTTCCTCTTTGCTCCGGCCAGTGTCTCCACTGGCCTCAGCCCTTTTTAGCCCTTTTTAGCCTTTCTCGTCTTTTACCTCCCCTTACTAGGATTTTGCTGCCCTTTACCAGGTAAAATTCTCTTCCCCTCCGTTTTCCCGCACTTTGTCTCCAGGTCAATCGACCGCACCTTGAGTTTTTCGCGCGACTAGCACAAGGGATTTTCTAACCCGCTTTGCCTACCGCCTCGCCGGCCGGTGGAAAGCAGGCCCAATCCCTTTGCACCATGAAGAAGCAATTCGCTTTGGACGGTCTTCAGCAATCCGCGACCATTCGAGTAAACGCTACCCAGCAGAAAAACTTGAAGGGAGGGGGGGACGACATCGTCACGGAGGAGTTTGCCCTCGTTTAGTCAGGCAATTCCAATTTTCCACAGCTTGCCGGAGGAACGCGCTTCCTTCGGCAAGTGTCGTCTTAGAGCTCGTCGATCTTTTGGTGCAGCCAGCGGGGCACCGCAATGGGATACTGCTCGCGCAATTGTTGGTGCAAATCGGCTCGGCGCTGCTCATCGATGGGCCCCTTGCGACGGATACCGGCCAGCTTATTGGTGAAGCGTCGGAAGCGTTCGTAGGCGGCCTTGGCCTCTTCCCGCATGTATTCGTGGTACTTGAGGTAGCGGTAGAGATTTTCCAACTCCGCGTCGAAGAGGGATTGGTAGCTCTGGTTGAGCATGGCCAGCTCGTAGAGGCTCCGCAGCAAAACGCAGCGCAGCATCAGGGTGTAGGTGGTGGGAGGAAATTTGAGGTCGCTCATGATCGAGGGGACCTCCTCGTATTCGCCCCGGTGGAAGTGGTAGGTCGCCAGCGCCGCCTTGTAAGCATCTTTTTGCCAGGCTTTGGGGAGAAACTTGCGGTACTTTTCGATAAAATCACGGGTCCATTCAAACTCGCCGATCACCGAACCCTTGTTGGCGACGTTGAGGTAGGTGACGTAGGTGATCTCCTTATTGCGCACCAGAATTTCCCGATCGATGCCAATCTGATAGAGCTCCAGTCCTTCGCGGATCACCTCCGGGCTGCCCACCTGATTGATTTGGCGGGTGTTGATGTTGATGAGGTAGTAGAGCACGGTTTGCTGCTCGTCGTCGCGGAGGGTCGAATGGATCAGCCGCTCTTTGATGCGTTGGTAGTTTTGGTCGGAATAACCGTGCAAAAAGATTTGAATGAGGTCCAGGTAGATGTAGACCAGGGGCGTCTCTTCGCTCAGTTGTTTGGAGGCCAAGGCTTGCACCTCGTCAAGCAGCTCGATCTGGTATTCCTCCCCCAAGATATAGTGCCGGTTGAGCAGTTCGCAGCAATAGCGGAGCTTGCGGAGTACAAAAAAGGCATCCAGGTGGCCCATGGCCCTTTGGATATCGTCAATTTTAGGATCTTGTTTTTCGGTGCTGGGGTGGAAAAAATAGTGGTGGTGTAGGTCCATCAGGTCCAGGTGGTAGCTGGAGCTGCGCAATCCGGCTTCGGGATGCCATCGGATGAGGTTTTGGGTGGCGAGGGCAAATTGCTCGTAGAGCTTTCGCCTTTCCAGTGCTTTGATGGTCAGTTTTTTACGGGGCAGACTTTCCTGTTTGAGGAGGCCCATGATCAGGAAAAATTCTAGGTGTCGGGTCAACTCCGACATGGTATTGCGCAGCGACTTATTGGAACTGGCCTGGTCGCCAAAGAGGCTTCGTTGAATCTTGTCCTTGTCCAGCTCCTGGTCCAGTTTGGACCATTTGCCACAGCGGGGCTTGAGATAGGCCCAGAGCTGATCGGTTTCGGTTTTGGTAGAAAAAAAAGAAGTCTGAAGGAGCTCATCAAACTGCTCGATTTCGCGCGGCCGGAGTAGACTCAACAACTGGATGAGCTTGCTCTGTTTCATTGACTTGGGGTTTGTACGAATTGCGACGCTCTCGGATACGCACTTCGGCTTGGGCATTGTCTTGGTGAAAAATTGTGACAGGTGATCGAATTTCTCCGCCAAATTAACAGCCAATTAGAAGCATAATCGGCCCGGGTTTTTGTAGCTTGACCGGATCTTAAATATAGGACTTTTGCAGTAATATGCTAAAGAACTGGTTAAAAATTAGGAGCGTTGTTGCGTAAGGCAAGGCTTACAATCTATTTGCTAAAATTTTGGAGATGAGCCTTGGTGTATTGGCAGACTTGCTACATCGTTATTCCAGTGAACTACTCGGTGGTTTGCTCATATTGTTATCGGTAATGGGGGCCCTCTACGGTCTGCGGAGCCAACAGCTTCGGCATTTGCAACGCCGCTACGATCGGCTGCAAATCAGGTACGTAGAGCTCAACCACCGGATAACCAATAGCCTCTCCGTGCTGGACAGCTTGCTGCGGATTCAGGCCCGCCGGCTCACCGTGAGCGAGGCGCGGGGAGCCCTCCGTCAAGCTTCCGAACGCATCCGGGTCATTACCCAACTGCACCACCAAGTTATCCTGGCCGGTCTGGGTACGACGGTGTTGATGTCGTGTTATCTGCTGCAATTGATAGACCAGCTGGTCTAGATGAGTCTGCCCATCCAAAGACCCCCCCGGATTTTTACCGATATCGACTTGATTTGTCTGGCGGTCGAACCCGCCCTGGGTATTGGGCTAATCCTCAATGAATTGGTGACCAATGCCTACAAATACGCTTTTGTCCAACAGGAGCAGCCCCGACTCTCCATCCTCCTCAAACGGGTGGGCGCCCACAGCCTTTGTCTCATCATCAGCGACAATGGCCCCGGTTAGCCCCTCAGTCCCGGCCGGATGGAAGCCCACCGGATGGGCCTGCAATTGGTGCGTACCCTGGTCCAACAATTGCGGGGCGAATTCGCCATGGAAAACCAATCCGGTGCTCGCTTTTACATCCGCATTCCCATACTGACCAAACTGAGTTGAGGCATGCAGTGGCCCCGAATTTTGCTAGTAGAAGATAACCTCATCCTCATTCAGGACCTGTGTGAACAGCTCCGGGGCCTGGGCTACGCCCAACTCACCGCCACCAGCGATACCCAGAGCGCCTTTCAAGCCTTTACCCAACAAATCCCAGACTTGGCCATCATCGACATCCAGCTGAATCGGGACAAACGCGGCGGCATCCTCCTGGCTCGTCAATTCCGGCAACTGCGGCCCATCCCCATCATCTTTCTAACCGGCCTGCCGGGTACCGAAGTCCTGACCCAAGCCCTCCAAACCGGCCCCGTCAACTATCTGCTCAAACCCTACCGCCAGGAGGAGCTACACGCTGCGGTGCTCCTGGCCCTGACTCCCCAGTACCGCTTCCCGCCACCCGGCCCCGGCCTTCCTCCCTCCCCCGTCGAGTGCTATCTCCTTCACGATTCCTTCTTTGCCAAACAACGGGATCGCTACGTCAAAGTGGACATCAGCGAAATCTTGTGGGTTGCGGCCGACAATGTCCTGGTGGAGGTCATCACCACTCCCCAACGCTACCTGCTTTCCACAACACTCAAGAGCTTCTGCCAGCAAATCAAACATCCCGATCTCATTCGCGTCCATCGTTCCTACGTCGTCAACATCCATCGGGTGACCGCTTTTTCCGAAGGACAGCTCTACTTGAAGGGGCCCCAGGGGACGCAGCGCATTCCCGTGGGACCGAAGTACCGCCACAATTTTTTTGACCGCATTCGCCGGCTCCAAACCAAGTAAAATCGGTCAAAAAAAGGTCGGACAAATGCTGGTTTTTCTCCGTTAAAAGGCTGCTAATTCTAAATAACTTTCTACTGACTTTGAAATAATCACAGCTCTCTTTTGCTCCTCGAGGAGCTACAGTGGCGGCTTCGGCCGCCACTTTTTTCTGTAAAAACCATCCTTTCCCCAAAGTTGGCCGTTTTATTTCACGGAAATGCTTACCTTCTGTAATGTTCAGGTTCCTCGTACTGATTGTGCTACTGTCTTATGCCTGCGGGAACCCCCGTTTGAAAACCTCTGATACCGAAAATCCCCTGAACGAAACTGCGGCGAGTGCCCGTCTGCTGTTTTTTAGCAAAACGGCGGCTTTCCGCCACGAATCCATTCCCAGTGGACTGGCTGCGCTACAACGGATTGCCCAGCAGTCCAACTGGCAGTGGGTCGCTACCGAGCGATCCACCATCTTCCATCCCGACTCCCTCCCTCGTTTCGACGCCATCGTTCTGCTCAATACCACGGGCGACGTATTCGACGACGCCCAGCAGGAAGCCTTGCGCCGTTACGTGCGCGCTGGTGGGGCCTTGGTCGGTATCCACGCCGCCACCGATACCGAGCACGACTGGCCCTGGTATCAAAAAGCGATGGCGGCAAAATTTGATTCGCATCCCGCGCCTCAGGAGGCCCGCTTGATCGTTCGCCGCGATCAGGACCATCCGGCCACCCGGCACCTGCCCGCAGAATGGCGGGTCTACGACGAGTGGTACTACTTTGCGGCTCCCGTTGGAGACTACGTCACGCCACTCCTTTTCCTGGATCGGGAGAGTATCACGGGTGGTAAGTCGTCGACTGGGCAGCATCCGCTCTGTTGGTATCACGAGTACGACGGTGGACGCGTCTTTTACACCGCCCTGGGGCATACGGAGGCTATTTATCAAAATCCCGCGTACCTCCAGCATCTACAGGGGGCCATCGATTGGGCCCTGGCTCCTCAGAACCATTGAACGCTTCTTCGCTACTAAAAACCTTTCGAAAGGACTCCTACTGGTTGGGGGTCCAATCGGTCAGAGCGGTGGCCAATTCCTTTTGATCGTTCGTTCTCACCAACCGGTGGAGGAAGCGGTGGGTGTCGAGGGTTTGGACCTCGGCCCGGACTTCGTCCTGCCACTGGGCTTCGGCGCGGTAGATAATGTCGAGTTGTTGGAGTTGGCCGTTTTGCAGGACGGGGGCGGCGAGTGCTTCCAGCATCCAGTTGAGGTAGACGACGTTGTTGAGGTGACCGTTGAAGTCCAGGTCGTACCAGGCGACGCGGAATGTGCGTTGGCGTTCGGCGGATTGCCAGGGGGGGAGTTTGAGTTCGGGGCGGGGGAGGCAGTCGGCGGGGTCGGGCATTTTAAAGCGGACGATAAAATCGGCGGGGATGGGGGCGAGACGGCGATTTTGGGTATCCATCAGTAGCCACTTGGAGGCGGCCTCGGCGATGAGTTGTCCGTCGGCATCGAAGACGCGGTAATCGCGATAGGTAAAGAGGCGGTGGAAGCCCGCGGGATGGGTTTCGATGGTGATGGTTTCGCCCAGTTGGGGGAGGCGTTGGACCCGAAAGCGCATCTGGCGGATGACCCAGGAGATTTGGGCTTATTCCAGGTCCCAGACCGATACCTTGAGGTCGATCACGTTTTGCATCGCGGCCTCGTGCATCAACTTAAGGAGGTGAGCGAGGGTGGCTTCTTTTTTTTGTCCGGTCTCGTAAGTGCGAATTTTAAAACTTTCTCGATAAGTGAGGAGGTGGGGCAGCTTTTGCATGGGGACGTGCGTTTTTACGATAGCAACAAAACAAAACATAATGCTATGAAAAAATAAGCACTAAAGCGAACGCAACGGAAAAAATTACTGTTGCTTTTTGTACACACTCTTACCATAGCCTCCCGACCAACTTTTGAACCGTTTCATTCTATTCACCCTAAACTGTGCAGCTATGTTGTACCTCATCGCTTTTTTGATCGTCCGGTTGGTGTACGAGGTTTATCGGGGCTGAGGTTGCGGCAGCTCGCCCTCAATGACAGGCCGCGTTGCTGTACTCCACATGCCCTCGACCCTCCCAGCACCGCCAAACTTGCCGCGCGGAGCTAATCCGCCAAAATCCATTTTGCCTTTCCATCCTAATGATCGCCTTCGAAGCGCTCACCGAATCATCCAGTAAGCCATCCTCGGTAACGGTCACCAGTACCTTGTCGAACACTTCACCTCCGCTGAGACTCTTGACGGCCACCGTCTTTTCCCGACAATCGAATTGTGCCCCTACGAATTGGAGGGCCACCGTCAGGGGCGATTCCGTCCAGGCCTGACCCGCTTCCCGCGCTTGGGCCACTTCCTCGTTGAAGGCGGTAAAGCTCATCACCTGCCCCTTGGTCTCCAGGCTTTCCGGGCTTGGTGGGGGAGGGGGGCTGCTGGGCGCTGGTGGAGAGGAGAGCGATTGGGCAAGCGGGGTACTATCGGCGAGCTGGGCGCTTTGGGTGGGAGGAGTCGTTCCCGTCTCGCAGGCGACCAAAACGGACATACAACCGATCAAAAATGCGGTGAAATAGCGTTGGTTCATACAATAAAGATAGCGGATTTTATCGTTTTTTTACCGCGGCCCAAAAACTAGCCGCACGCACCTATTCGTTCCCCAATAAAGAATCGCCATGAGTCGGATGAAAATGCTGAAAAACGAGAAGAAAAATCGCCGTAAAGCCTTCTGGCTCACTACGGTTTTTTACCTATCCATCTTCGGCGGAGGCTTGCTCTACAGCCAGAGCGAGTCCTTGCTTCCCTTGCTGCCGGATTCGGTCAAAGAGGTACTCCCCGAGTGGTGGGTCCAACCCGAAGCGGCGCCCGCCGCCGGAAACAAGCCCAGTGCCTGAGGCTATTCCCGAAACAGACCCAGCAACTCTCCCGACACCAGATTAATCACCTTACCGAGGTCCTCGGGATTGTTCTTAAAATCCACTTCGTTGGCATCGATCACCAGTAAGTTGCCTTCCCGGTAGCCATCGATCCAATCTTCATAACGCTCGTTGAGTCGTTTGAGGTAGTCGAGGCTCATGCTGCCTTCGTAATCGCGTCCGCGGGTTTGGATGTGGGAGACGAGGGTGGAGATGTCGGCTTTGAGGTAGATCAGGAGGTCGGGGGGCTGAATCTGGGAGGTCATCAGCTTAAAGAGGTCGAAGTAATTGTTGAAATCTCGGGTCGACATGAGCCCCATATCGTGGAGGTTGGGGGCAAAAATGTAGGCATCCTCGTAGATGGTCCGGTCCTGGACGACGGTGATCCCGCCCTTGAGGATTTCGAGGATTTGCCGGTAGCGGTTGTTGAGAAAATAGACCTGCAAATTGAAGGACCACCTTTTCATATCGTTGTAAAAGTCACTCAGGTAGGGATTGTTGTCCGTAGATTCGTAGTGGACTTCCCAGCCAAAATGCTTGCCCAACTGGGTGCAGAGGGTGGTTTTACCCGCCCCGATGTTGCCCGCAATGGCGATGTACTTGATGGCGGGATAGGTGGTGGCTTCGTTCATTGTGTGCAGTTTAGAGATTGAAAGCAACGTAAAAAAAAGACGGATTGGGGCCGATCAAATGGCTGCGCCAAATTACGAAGCTTCCCACATTTTTCGGTAATGCGGAGGAGAAAAATAAAGCGACAATTTGGGACGACCCCGCAAATTGGCTACCTTGGCCGATGAATTGATCCTACCGATCTAATAATTTATCATGACCGTAGACAACGCGCTAATTTCCAAGCTGGAAAAGCTGGCCCGCCTGCAATTACCGCCCGAGCAGCGCCAACAACTGCTCGGTGACCTCAACGCCATCCTCGAAATGGTGGCCAAGCTCAACGAGTTGGACACCGAAGGCGTAGCTCCCCTGACCTACATCAGCGATGCCGTTTTCCTCGGTCGCGAGGACGTCGTCGCCAAACAGGTCGACCGGGAAGCCGCCCTACGCAACGCACCGGACCAGGATGGGCAGTACTTTAAAGTGCCCAAGGTAATCGATTTGTAAGTCACTAAATACGCTGGAATGGAACCCGTTATCGAAGTCAAGGGATTACGCAAGACCTACGTCATGGGAACGCAGACCGTCAATGCCTTGCGCTCGGTCGATCTGAATATCCACAAAAATGATTACGTCGCCCTGATGGGCCCCTCCGGCTCGGGGAAGTCTACCCTGATGAACCTGCTGGGCTGTCTGGATACCCCCTCGGCTGGCGATTACCGGCTCGACGGCATCAACGTCAGTACCATGGAGGACGCTGATCTGGCCGAAGTACGCAACAAAAAGATCGGCTTTGTTTTCCAAACCTTTAACCTCCTGCCCCGCCTCTCCGCCCTGGGCAACGTCGCCCTGCCGCTGGTGTACGCCGGCCTGGGACGCAGCGCCCGCGAGGCCAAGGCCCGGGCCGCCCTCGAATCCGTAGGCCTGGGCGACCGCGTCGACCACAAACCCAACGAACTTTCCGGGGGGCAGCGCCAACGGGTGGCCATCGCCCGGGCCCTGGTCAATGATCCCTCCCTCATCCTGGCGGACGAACCCACGGGGAATCTCGATACCCGCACCTCCATCGAAATCATGGCCATCTTCGAGGAGCTCTACAAAAAGGGCAATACCATCATCATCGTTACCCACGAACCCGATATTGCCGAGCATTGCCAACGCATCATCCGCCTGCGCGACGGGCTGGTGGAAAAAGACGAGATCAACGAACGGATGGTCAGCGCTCAGTCCAATCCGATTTTGCTTCAACCCCTGGACTGACTACGGGGCGGAGCCTTTCACCTTATCCAAATTCAAACCATGTCCTTTAAGATCTATACCAAAACTGGCGACCTAGGCGAGACCTCGCTTTTCGGTGGCCGCCGCTTGTCCAAAAGCCACCTCCGCATCGAATGCTACGGTACGGTCGACGAGCTCAACGCCTTCATCGGATTGCTGCGCGATGGCCTGAGCGATGCCGCGCGCAAGGAGCAACTCAAAGCCATCCAAGATCGTCTCTTCGTAATTGGCTCCAACCTGGCCAGCGATCCCGAGAAGGATTTGCCCGTACCCGACATCCTGGCCTCCGACATCGACCTGCTGGAGAAGGCCATGGATACCATGGATGAGGACCTCCCCCCCCTCAAAAACTTTATCCTGCCGGGGGGGCATCCCCTCGTCTCCCAGGCCCACGTTTGCCGAACGGTCTGCCGGCGGGCCGAGCGCCTGATCGTCGCCCTACAGCGGGCCGAACCCGTCGCCCCCATTATTCTCCAATACCTCAACCGCCTGTCGGACTATTTCTTTATCCTTTCCCGTCACCTGGCTCTCCAAATGGGCGTGGAGGAGATCGTCTGGAATCCCCGCAGCTAAAGGGGCTTTTCCCGTCAATTCTTATCTTTGTGGCGTATGAAGGACCCCGCCCTACGTCGTTTTTGGACCTGGTCCAGTTGGAGCCGTTACGGACTCGCACTGGTCGTAGTGGTTTTTATCAGTTTTCTCTTTCCCCAAGTGGAAAAGGAAACGTGGGCCGACCGGGCGGGTGGCGTCTGGACGGGAGCGGACCTCTACGCGCCCGCGCCCTTGCCCCTGCGTAGAGGCGATACCGCGACCGCTCCGTCCGAAGGGCTGGAGCAGCTGCCCCGCTTTCGCCTCGACCGTCAGCGGGCCGAAGTGGAGGAGTTGACCTTCGCCCAAGAATTCCAAAGCCAGCTTACCATCGTACGCCAGGATCGCTCGGCTTATTTCGACCTGTTGCGCTTTCCCGAAAAGTACCTGAACTACGGCAAGGGTTTGATCCGCCACTTTTACGACATTGGAATCCTTCCCCCGCCCGAAGTATTCGACCCGGCGCAGCAGCCCGAGTTGCTCCTCGATGATGGGGTAGCCACCAAACGCCGCTCGGTTAATGCTTTTTTGACCCTGGAGGGTGTGGAGTTGGCCATTGGCGATTCCCTGTTTGCCAGTGGCTTGGCAGAAGCGGAGTTTCTTTTTCCCCTACTTCAGGTGCGCTTTCGCTCCAACCTGCTCCCGCTGATAGCGGAGGAGGGCACGGCTGGCGCACCCGTGGCGGCGGTCGCGATTCCCCGTGGGGCCCTGCTGGTGGCCCGGGGGGATAGCCTGGGGGAGGAGGTCCAGCTGCGGCTAGAGGCTTACGAGGAGTGGCGGATGACCAATGGCCAGGGCCCCGCCCAGCCCGCCCTGATTTTTACGGGCAACTTTTTACTGACCAGTCTGCTCATCGGCCTGTTTCTGTTTTACCTCCAGTTTCATGCCCCCGATGCCTTTGGGTCGTGGAAGAAGTTGAGCTTTATGTTGCTTTGGTTGGCGGTGTATAGCTATCTGGTGTATTCACTGGAAAATCTATCGGCGCTGAGTGTTTACGTGATCCCCTTTTGCATTGCTCCGCTAATCATCAAGGTCTTCTTCAACGATCGGCTCGCGCTCTTTACCCACTTGATCGTCATCCTAATCGCCAGTATGCTGACGGCCGAGGGCTACGAATTTACCTTTCTCAATTTGCTGGCGGGGATCGTGGTGGTATTGAATAAAGTTGAATTGCGCAATTGGTCGCGTTTTTTTTACACCATTGCGGCCCTCTTCGTGGCCTACGCGGCGGGCTTTCTGGGATTGTCCCTGATCGGTACGGGGCAGTGGATGGCCATCGAATGGACGACCTACCGTTGGCTGTTTCTCAACGTCTTGCTGACCCTACTGGCCTATCCCTTGATCCCACTGCTGGAGCGAATTTTTGGTTTCGTCTCTTCGATTACGCTGATAGAATTATCAGACATGAATCAGCCCCTGCTCAAGGAATTGTCTTTGGTAGCGCCGGGCACCCTCCAACATTCGCTACAGGTCGCTAATCTGGCCGAGGCGGCAGCCAACGCGATTGGAGCCAAGCCACTTAAGATTAAGGAGGCCGCGCTCTATCACGATATCGGGAAGGTACCCAAAGCCGGACAATTCATTGAAAATCAAAATGGCCCCAACCCCCACGACCAACTCGAACCCCTCCAAAGCGCCCAGCTGATCATCGAACACGTGGCCGAGGGCGAGCGGCGGGCCCGCAAGGCCAAACTGCCCGAAGTACTGATTGACTTTATCCGTTGCCACCACGGCACCACCCGGGTGGAATACTTTTACCAACGCTACCGCCAACAACATCCTGACCGCCCCGTCGACCCCTCCGCTTTTCGCTACCCCGGCCCCAAACCCCGGCGCAAGGAAGAAACCATCCTGCTGCTCGCCGATTCCCTAGAGGCGGCCAGCAAGAGTTTGCAAAAACCCACGGAAAAAGAGTTGGAGGAATTGGTCGATCGCATCGTGGCGGGCAAGATCGGGCAGGGGCAGCTCCTGGAATCCCAGCTGACTTTTAGGGAGTTGGACCGCTGCGTATTGGCCTTTAAGCAACTCCTCAAAAGCATTCACCACCTGCGGGTGGAATATCCTACCAAGTAGTTCTAGCTAAATCCACCGCCGTAGCTGCCGTTGTACTGGATGACGAAGGTATCGGCGATTTTGTCGTGAACGGCCTGCTTGCGTTCGTCGAAGGCGACGAAGATCAGGGAGACGATCACCAGCAAACTGATCAGCTGATTGACCGAACCGAGGGTGACGAAGAGGTTTTCCGCTTCTAGGATGATGGCTGCATTGAAGACAACCGAGCTGATGAGGCTGATGCCGTAGATGACGTAGCGGCGCAGCGCGTGGTTGATGTCAATTTTTTGGGCCTCCGCGTCGACGACTCGTAGGCGCATGGCCATCTTACCCAGGGTAGCGCCGTACTGGCCTTCCATGATGATCTTGTAGGCGGCCGGAATGAGCGCATTGAACATGACGTAGGGGGAGTACACGGCCTCCAGAAAGCTGATGTCGTACACCGCGGTAATGAAGAAAAGGGTAATGACGTAGATGGGAATCATGACGAGACCGTCCACGAGCGAGGCACCGACCCGCTGCCAGAAGCTGGCCAGCTGTACGCCTTCCCAGGGGGAGTTGTTTTCGGTGTAGTCGCTATCGAGAATTTCGTTGTGTTTAAAATCTTCCATAACTTTTTATTGAGGTTTATTTAATCAAGCCCTCGTACAGCCACTTGGCCAGGGCTTCGCGGTTGCTTTCGAGGACGAAACGCTTTTGATCGGCGCTGTTGCGGATATTGCCCAGTTCGATAAAGACGGCCCGGGGCTTGCACTCGCGGAGCATGTGGAGGTCGCGCCCGGTAACGGTGCCGGTATAGCGTCCGTTGGAGCGGTACTTTTTGTACTTCTGGGCAAAGGTTCGGTGGATGTTTTTGGCGATGCGGCGGCTGGAGTCGCTGCCGGGGTAATGGTAAAAGAAGACGTCGGTATTGACGCCTTTGCTGCTGGAGTCGATGTGGATGATAAGGGCTTGTTGGTCTTTGATACCCTGTTTGCGGTGGCGTTCGTAGAGGGTATTGATGGCGTCCGAACGCTGGAATAGCCGTGCCTTTTGGCTGCGGGGAATTTTGTAGTCGCCCCAGCAGTATTCGTCGGTATCGCAGTCGAGGTATTCGCCGGAGCGGAGGCCGTCGTCGGGGTCGCGGGTGATCATGTAGGCGATGGCGCCGTGTTGGATTAGGCGGCGACAGAGGCGGAGGGTGACGTCGTAGGCGTATTCGTCCTCACACAGTTGGTGTTTGCGGTATTTGCCCACCGCACCGGGGTCGGGGCCGCCGTGGCCGCTGACCAGGTAAAAGACCTTGCCCCGTAGTTTTTGGTCGACTAGGGGGATGTGGGCGTATTGGGCACCGAAGATGGGGAATTTGCGGGCGCCGCTAAATTTCTGCTGTTGTTCGATGATTTTGGGGTCGATCTTCTCCCGAGCGGGTGGGGGAGGAGGGGGGTTGGAGGGATCGACTTGGGCCGTGGTGGACTCGCCACTGAGGCAGGACAATTCGTGGTAGGGTACCCACAGGATATTGGATCGGGTGAGGGTGGAGCGGCGGAGCTCTTCGGCGAGCATGGTTTCGTTGTAGCGTTTGATGCGCAGGGCCTGCTCCCAACCGGGAATATCCAGGGTGGTGCGGATGCTTTTGCCGTTGTAGCGGTAGATGAGTACGGGGATGTAGTATTTTTGACCGGCTTGGAGTTGGGATTCGGCGGAAAGCTGGTTGAGGCTGTAGAACTGGTCGAAATTACAGTCGTGTTTTTCGAGGTGGTAGCGTTCGAGCAGTTTGTAGATATTGTCTCCCGAGCGGGCGGGGACGCGGTGGAAGCGTTTTTCTTCGTGGGGCCGGAAGGCAGTAAGCACGCCCAAGGCGACGAGAAACAGCAAAAATCGGTACATCTGATAATCCATTTTCCATGCAATTGGCCGCGGCATCGGGCAAAAGTACACACTTGACGATAGTCCGCTGCAAAAGCCGTGCACAAATTATCCATTTTCTCTATTTATCCCAAGGTCGCCTCCGATTTTCATCCCTCTCCTCGCTTCTCGCCGGTCTCCCCGTTCATTTTTACCCCGGGTTGACGCGGCATCTTCCAAAAGATGCGTACTTTTGCGCCATGCAAATGATCGGAGAAATTGGCGTTCTGCTGCGGAAAGAGTTGGTTCTGGAGTGGCGCTTGCGTTATGCGATAAGCGGCATTTTATTGTACGTTCTTTCTACCGTATATATTGTGTACGCCTCCTTCGTAAACGTTCCCGCCCCAACCTGGAATGCGGTATTTTGGATCATTGTGCTCTTCGCCTCGGTCAACGCCATTGCCAAGAGCTTTGTCCAGGAAAACGGCCAGCGCCAACTGTACTACTACATCCTCGCCAATCCCACTTCCATCGTACTGGCCAAGGTCATCTACAATACCCTCTTGTTGTTTGGGCTTTCCCTGCTGTGCTACGGCGCCCTCGGTACGGTGGCCGGCAATCCGGTAAAGGACCAGGGCCTTTTTGCGCTCGGTCTGTTTTTGGGGAGCCTGGGCTTTTCGATTGCTTTTACCTTTATCTCGGCCATCGCCTCCAAAACCAATAACAGCGGTAGTTTGATGGCCATTCTCAGTTTCCCCATCGTCATCCCCATAATCATGAGCCTGATTAAACTCTCGGCCAGTGCCTTGCGTTTGATTCAGGACACCGCCATTTGGAAGGATATCCTCACCCTGACCGCCATCGACACGATGCTAATCGCCCTGAGTTTTATCCTGTTCCCGTATTTGTGGCGAGATTAATTCCTAAAACACAAGCCGCATGCTCAAACACTGGTGGAAAATACTCAGCGTACTCATCATCCTCTACGTCCTGACGGTTGGTCTGCTGGTGCCCCTATCTCCGGGGATTACTTCGGTGAGCCCCCAAACGCTGCCCGGTGGCAACCCGGCCCGCCTCCTGTTGGTGGGTTACAATTCCCACTTCCAAAGGGCCCAAAACAATCGGGTGTGGCTCAAACTGTCCGAATCCGGTGATTCTACCGAAAATGGTCAAACCTTCCTGATTCAGGGGACGGAGATCCGCGTGCAGAACGATCGTTCGATGACGGTGGGCTTTGACGTACCGGCGCACTTTCCGGGAGACAAAACCATCCGCAGCGCCTCCGTCATCATCGACAATGAGATCGACGGAACTTCGGTGTACCCCGGGGCGGTTTTTATCAAGCAGGCCATTACCAACAAGAGCGCCGCTGCCTTCTGGACCAAGGTGCGTATGGACGATTTGCACAACCGTTCGTTTATGACCTTCCCCTTCCGCAACATCCTCTCCGAGACCATCCGCAATACCTACTTTCACGTCCCGATGATGTTCGCCATGGTCTTCCAGTTTAACGCATCGGTGATTAACAGTAAGCGCTAACTGCGATCCCAAACTCGGTGGAACGATCACCGCGCCGTGGCCTACGCTCGGGTGGGAGTGGTACTTGGGATCCTCGGCCTGCTCACCGGCGCCCTCTGGGCCAAGTGGACCTGGGGCGCCTTCTGGAGCTGGGACATCAAACAAAATATGTCCGCCGTGGCCCTTTTGATCTACCTGGCCTACTTCGTCCTACGCAGCTCGCTGGATGACCTCGAACAAAGCGCCCGAATCAGCGCGGTATTCAATATTTTTGCCTTTGCCATGCTCATCCCCCTGATTTTTGTGATCCCCCGGCTCACGGATAGCCTGCACCCCGGCAATGGGGGCAATCCCGGAATGGGGGGAGAAGACCTCGACAATACCATGCGGATGATCTTCTATCCGGCCATCATCGGCTGGACCCTATTGGGTTTTTGGATCGCCAATTTGACCTACCGGGCCAGCGATCTTCGCGAAAAGCTCTACGAGCGCTTGGACCTTTAATGACGGGAGAAATTGACTTGGAAAAAGTCGGGGAATAATTTTTTTTAATAAAAAAATAAGGCGAGTTTTAGCTCGTCATTTTGAGCCATGAGAAAAAAAAATACCATTGTGCTTTCGGCCCTACTATTGGTCCTACAAAACCTTTCTGCTCAAGGCGGCGATCCAGATTTTATGCGCAGTACGGGAAAAATCTACGTAGTGGTGGCGGTGATCGTAGCGATCTTCATCGGACTGGTTTTCTTTATGGTTTACCTTGACAAGAAACTAACCAAATTAGAAAACCAAATCAATGAGCAATGAGTAAGACCACAGAGGCTCACGCCCAACTCAGCTTTTTCGAAAGCGTCAATCGCAACTTCGATCGCGCCGCGGTTCATACCGGACTGCCGAAGGGCCTACTGGCCCAGATCAAGGCTTGCAACGCCGTTTATCAGGTGCGCTTTCCCGTCAAAATTGGCAATGAATACCAGGTCATTGAAGCTTATCGGGTCCAACACTCGCACCACCGGCTGCCCACCAAAGGAGGGATTCGCTACAGCCAAAAGGTCAATCAGGACGAAGTCATGGCACTCGCTTCCTTGATGACTTACAAGTGTGCCATCGTCGACGTGCCCTTCGGTGGGGCCAAGGGGGGGGTAAAGATCAGCCCCCGCTCCTACACGCCGGCCCAGCTGCAAAAAATTACCCGTCGCTACACCACCGAACTGATTCGCAAAAACTTTATCGGCCCCGGCATCGACGTACCCGCTCCCGACTACGGAACGGGGGCTCGGGAAATGGGCTGGATTTTGGATACTTACCTCACCTTTAAGGGAGGAGAAATCGACGCTGCGGGCTGCGTGACCGGTAAGCCGGTCAACCAAAACGGCATTCGCGGCAGAACGGAGGCGACCGGTCGTGGGGTCTTTTACGCGCTGCGGGAGGCCCTGTCGTACAAGGATGACATGGACAAGCTCGGTCTGACGACCGGGATGGAGGGCAAACGCATCGCCATCCAGGGCTTGGGTAACGTGGGCTACCACACCGGCATCATTTGCCAAGAAGAAGGCGGGGCCCTCATCACCTGCGTGGCCGAATACGAAGGGGCGATTTTCAATCCCAAGGGATTGGACATCAAGGCCCTGGCCAAGCACCGCAAGGAGACCGGATCGATTCTGGACTTCCCCGGTGCCAAGAACCTGACGGGCCGCAAGGACGTCCTGGAGATTGACTGTGACGTACTGATTCCGGCGGCATTGGAAAACCAGATCCGCGTTGATAATGCGCCCCGCGTCAAGGCCAAGATTATTGCCGAGGCAGCCAACGGACCGATTACGGCGGCGGCCGAGGAGATTTTGATCGAAAAGGGCATCCTGATCATCCCCGACATGTATTGCAATGCGGGCGGGGTAACGGTATCCTATTTCGAGTGGTTGAAAAACCTGTCCCACATGCGTTTTGGGCGGATGGAGAAGCGATTTGACCAGAATACCTACCACAATTTGGTGGCCCTGGTCGAGCGCCTAACCGGCAAGACCATCGACAACAAAGAGCGGGCCTTGCTCACCAAGGGGGCCGACGAGATCGACCTGGTTCGCTCGGGTCTGGAAGAAACGATGGTAACGTCTTACAACGAAATCCGCAAGGTATACAAGCGTAAAAAAGCCGTTCAGGACCTGCGAACGGCCGCTTTTATCAACGCGCTGGGGAAGATTGGCAGCGACTATTTGGCCCTGGGAATCTTTCCATAGCCCCGCAAAAAGATATTTCAACGGAGTGGCATTCTCAACAAGAATGCCACTATTTTTTAGCCCTTTACAAAATATTATTGGTAAAAATGCAGGAAAATCAAGCCTTGATGAAATTAACAAAGGTTTATGGCCAAATTTTTTGTGGTTTATTTTTTTGTAGATATATTGCGCTTTCATCATTGAAAACCACCTAAAACACTAGAGACTGGATAAATATTAAACGTATGATTGCCGAAAATAGTAAAACCGATAAGATCGATTTAAAGATCATCAAGATATTACAGGAAAACAGTAAGATACCAATCTGGACTTGTCGAAGCAAATTGGATTGTCTCCCGCCCCCACACTGGAGCGGGTCAAGAAGCTGGAGCAGGCCGGGATCATTGAGAGCTACCACGCACAGGTCAATCCCCAGGCCATCGGGCTAAACGTCAAAACCTTTGTGCTGGTATCGCTGGCGTGGCAAAAGGAAAATGCCCTCAACGACTTTTTGGATAAGATCAAGAGCATCGAGGAGATCACCGAGTGCTACATCATCACGGGCGAGGCGGATTTTTTGATCAAAATCATCTGCAAAGACATTCCCACCTACGAGAAATTACTGTTCAAGACGCTGTCGCAGATCGAAGAAATCGAGCGACTCAAGACACTGATGACACTATCGACGGTAAAACACTCCAAGGTGTTGCCTTACGCCTACGAGTAGCCGCCGAGCTAAAGTTCCAACCTCATTTCGCCGCCGCCGGACTACCGGATGGCGGCGTTCTCATTCCCCGCGGATTTATGAAAAAGAAAAAACGGACCTTGCTCTGGGCCCTGGAGCCCGGGGCAGAATTGGTGGCGGCTGGGCTGGTTCCGGCCACCTCCTACCTCTTCGGTACGATGCACGTACGCGATCAAAGGGCCTTTGGCTATCTCGAACAGGTGTACGAGCGCATCGAAGCTTGTTCGGCTTTTGCCACCGAGTTTAACCTGGAGGAAATGAATCCCGAAGCCGCCCTGAACATGATGCGATTACCCGCGGGGCAGCACTTGGAGGAACTATTTTCCCCCAAGCGCTACCAAAAGCTACGCCGGATCTTTGCCAAAACGACCGGTATCCAGCTCGATCTGTTTCCCTTTGCCAAGCCCCTGCTCATCAGCAACCTCATCAGCGAGGCGGTCCTGTCCAAAGACATGCCCCATTCGCTCGACGAATCCCTGTGGCGCCACGCACGTAGCCAAGGTAAGGTCCTGCTGGGGCTGGAAACTTACGCGCAGCAAGCCGCCGTCGTCCAACGCATCCCCCTGGACTATCAGGTCAAAGCCCTGCGTGACATTGGGAAAAACTTTCGAAGTTTTCGCCGCCAGTTGTTGCGGATGACCGAGCTCTACGCCCGGGCGGACCTGCAACAGCTCTGTCGCCAGGCCCGTAAAAACGCTGGGGGACTTCGCGAGATCCTGCTGTACCAGCGCAACCACCACATGGCCGCGCGCATCGAAGCGATCAACCACGAGCACAGCCTGTGTTGTGCCATCGGTGCGGGACACTTGGCGGGAAAACGAGGGGTATTGCGACAACTCAAAAAACGGGGCTACCAGTTGCGTCCCATTCCGGCGGAGAAGCGAGTGGAAGGTTAGCTGTACGACAAAAAAAAATAAGCTACCGAGGTGATCCAAAAGGATAGATTTACGTTTCTATGGTGTATTTGGGCGGTGATCGTCGAGTGAATGGGTGAGACCGTCGAAGGCTGGTACCACCCGGTCGAGTTGCCCGATAGCGGGTGGACATCTTTCCGGGCTGGCCGCTACATTTGTACAAAATTCCGTTACACCTACACCATTGTGATGAAGAATCGGACCTCTACTTTCCTCCTTTTATTCGGCATTATTCTTTTCTCTTCTTCCCTGCTTGCCCAAGATTCCTACACCTTCAGCGGCTATATCAAGGACCAGGCGACGGGAGAGACCTTGCCCTTTGCCAATGTCTACCTCAAGTCGGATCCCGGACAGGGAACGACCACCAACGTCTACGGCTTTTACTCCCTGACCCTACCGGCGGGGGAATACACCTTGGTTTTTTCCTACCTGGGCTACGGCGATGTGGAACGCAATCTGACCCTGAGCGCCGACCAACGGATCAATATTGAGCTATCGCAGGGCATCACGATGGAAGATGTGGTGGTGACGGCGGAGGAAAAGGATGCCAATGTGGAGAGTACGGAGATGGGTACGGTAGAGCTGCCGGTGGAGGACATCAAGACCCTGCCCGCTATCTTTGGCGAGGTGGACATTCTCAAGGCCCTGCAATTGCTGCCGGGGGTGATGTCGGCGGGGGAGGGGACCTCGGGTTTTTACGTTCGTGGTGGTGGGCCGGATCAAAACCTGGTGCTGCTCGACGAAGCGGTGGTGTACAATTCGGGGCACTTGCTGGGTTTCTTCTCGGTGTTCAACTCGGATGCGCTCAAGAATACGACCCTCATCAAGGGGGGAATGCCGGCAGCTTACGGCGGTCGGATATCCTCGGTGGTGGATATTCAGATGAAGGAGGGCAACGACAAGTCCTACAGCGCCGAAGGGGGAATTGGTTTGATTGCCAGCCGCCTAACCTTTCAGGGGCCCATCGTCAAGGAC
>CALCCH010000233.1 GCA_937899855.1 uncultured Saprospirales bacterium
AGGTTAAACTGCGGTCCCATCCGCCGTTCGGCCAGGGCGTCGAGCAGGTGCAGCAGCTCTCGCGACTCCGTCATCCCCGCCTGAATTTGTTCGAAAACCAGGAAACGACGCACCAGGCCGTAGAGCTGGCTCATCAGTTTTTCCAGTTTGCTCTTGTACATCGTATCGGACCCAAATACGGCTCCGTAGACGCGGTCGCGTCCGAAATAGGCTTCCTCAGGACCGTGCAGCCCCTGCCGCAGGTAATGCCAGAGCCCTTGTAGTTCGGGAGTGGCGTATTCCGGGTTAAAATAAGGGGACCTCAGAAACTGATCCAGGCGTTCCATCTCGTGGTCCCGCAAGGCTTTTAAGGTGGTTACGAGCTTGCTACTGTACATCTAATCAATTGCTTGGTTCTACAAACCGCTTTGGGGCAGTTTACATAGAGGGCCTCCCAAACTGGTGGGTCTTCCACGGGTTTCGTTCAGAGTGGCGCTTGGCTACTCAAGCATGAGGCTTTGAGCGGAATTGTGATCAGAGGGCGTACGAGTGGGGCAGAGAAAAATAATCGGAAAATGTTACAATTTTTATTCGTGGCCCCGAATACATTTGTACTAGTCAAACAACTAAAAATGCTAGAGTGTTTGTACGTACGCCCGCTCTTTTAGCCCATTTGATTTACAAACTTCAAATTAGAACTATGATGATTGCTAAAAATGCTGTAAAACACACAGCCTGGCTACTATTCTTACTACTTAACTTTGCTTCGCCCAAGGCAGAAGCGCAGATTTCTACCCTTGAGGTAACCCCAGACAATGTTTACACCGTTCTAAACAACCTGACTTACTCCTACCCACACGACCTGGGCGTTTCGGAAAACGTACTGTGGAGCTTTTTCCTCAGTTCCCAACTCTCGGGATTGTACGACGAGGCAATGCCAACACCGAATCCCTACCTCATCGACATGGATGAGAACTCGATCACCGTGGGTTGGCTTTTCGTACCCTTCAATTCCTCCATCCGCATCAAATACCTGAACATGAGGACGGGGGAGGTCAACACCGCCGAACCCTTTCCGGGAACCAATGTGGTGCGCCTGCCCAACAACTACCAAGATCGCTACATCTACCTGTTTTCTCACTACCAACAAAGGCGGGGTAGTTTGGCCAAAAGTGCCGATTACATCATCATCGAAGAGAATCCGGTGATCCGCAATCCCATCAACATCGCTTGCGACTGTGAAGAGCCCTTCCTCATCGTGCCCAGCACCAGCTTCGAAGAAGTTGAGAGCAACCTCAGCAATATCCTGCTGCCCAGTAGTCAAGTTCAAGTGGACCAAAAATACCGCGTCGACTTCACGGCGGGCGACCAGAGTGGCAATTTCACCGTCGTCAGACGAGCGGGTAAGGCGCCCTTCACCTACGACATCATCGCCAGGGAAGGCTGTCTGAATAACGTCAAGAGCGATCCCAACGAGTACCAGTTCTACGGTCTGATCAACCCCGTCACGGGCCGGGCCGCCCTGGCCTTCGCGATGGATTACCACACGGGGCTGCGCATGCACTGGCTCGATCCGAGCGTCGAGGGCAATATTCGGGTGACGGACTGTGGCATCGCCGAGTCGAGTGGATTCAACCTGCGCCAGCAGCCCAACCCCAAAGTGAGCCCGCCCGCTTTGAATCTCGAGCACTTTCCCAATCCCACCAGTGGTCTTTCGACCATCCAGTACGAATTGGAACAGCCCCAGACCGTCGAGCTCTGGATTACCGACGCCCGGGGACAAATCGTTCGGGTACTCGAAGACGAACAGTATAAAGCCAGTGGAACCCACCGTACGGAACTGGACCTGACGGAACTCCCCAGTGGGCTGTACATGGCACACTTCCGGGGGCTGGAGCAGCAACGCACGCTCCGTATCCTCAAAGTGGACTAAGGCGGTCCTCTAATCGACCTCCTCGTAATCTACGTAGTCCCCCTCCGAGTCTTCTTCGGGAGGCTCGGGGAGGGCCTGCGAATTGTCGTACCAGCGGTAGAGCAGGTACCCGCCAAGGACGATGGTAAGTATTTTGAAAAGCATAGACAAAGGTTTATTTCGCCAATCGGATGGGCCGCAAAGTTGTCGTACGACCGAATTGGTCCATAATTGGGGCGTACATTTCTGAACTTGGCTTAATTTAGTACTTTTGTGGGGAAAATAAAGCCAGCTTTTCTCGTTGGATCGCAAAATGATGGCTGTAAACCGAACCTTGAGGCCATTTGCGTGTATACTCCAATCGTATCAATTGAAATACTTATCAATGAACAATTTTAAGAGATGGACCAATATTGCCGGTTGGTCGGTATTTGCGATTGCCTTTCTGGTCTACTTTTTATCGGTAGAACGCACGGGCAGCTTGTGGGACTGTGGAGAATTCGTGACTGGAGCCTACAAACTTGAGGTTGTTCACCCCCCGGGGGCGGCCCTATTTCTCATCATCGGCCGGATGTTTACCCTCCTCGCCGAAATTTTCTCCTCCAATCCCTCCGATATCGCCTTCGCGGTCACCCTCAGCTCGGGCATGTGCTCCGCTTTTGCGGCCATGTTTATCTGCTGGATTACCATTATCCTGGGCAAATAGGCCCTATTGGGGCGCCAGGCCGAGCCCAATCCCGGCGAGCAAATGGCCCTGGCCGGAGCCGGACTGGTGGCGGGACTGGCCACGGCTTTTAGTACCTCCATCTGGTTTTCGGCGGTGGAAGGCGAGGTCTACGCCATGTCCACCTTCTTTACCGCCCTCACCTTCTGGGCCACCATCAAATGGTACAACCTGCCCGACCAGCCCCAAAATGACCGCTGGCTGGTGTTTGCCCTCTACGCTGCCGCCCTCTCCATCGGGGTCCACCTGCTGAGTATCCTGACCTTCCCGGCGCTAGCGCTCTTTTACTACTTCAAAAAATACCGCGACCACAGCCTGCAAGGAATGGCGGCCTCCGCCCTGGCGGGGCTGGTGGTGATGTACGTCATTCAAAAGGTCGTCATCGTAGGCATTCCCACGCTCTGGAGCCACCTGGACCTGCTGATGGTCAACGAACTTGGCATGCCGATCAACAGTGGCGTCTTTCCGCTGGTACTCATCCTGGCATCCATCGTCGTGTTTGGCCTGCGCTGGGCCCACCAAAACCAAAGTGCCCTGGCGCAACACCTCTTTGTGGGGGCGGCCCTCGTCATGCTGGCCTTCTCGACGATCGGGGTCGTCGTGATCCGCGCCAATGCCAATACGCCGATCAACATGAACAACCCCAATAACCCCTTCCAACTCATCACCTACCTCAACCGCGAGCAGTACGGCGAACGCCCCCTCCTCAAAGGGCCACACTTCGACGCACCGGTGGTGGAGACGGATGTCAAGGACCGCTACGGTCGGGTGGGGGATCGCTACGAGGTGATCGACCGCAAAATTACGCCGATCTACAAGGATAGTGACGAAACGTTTTTCCCCCGAATGGGCCACCAGGACGATGCCCGCAAGGTCCAGTACCGCCGCTGGATGGGAGTATCCACCGACCTGAGCAAGCCCCTGCCCCGGAACCGACCCAATATGGGCGACAACATCAAGTTCTTCATCAATTACCAGTTGGGCTGGATGTACTGGCGCTACTTTATGTGGAATTTCTCGGGCCGACAAAACGGCGATCAGGGTTTCAACCCTCAGGATCCCCGCAGTGGTCACTGGATTTCGGGGATTGGCTTTGTCGATAATGCCCGCCTCTATAACCAAAGCGAGCTGCCCGACCTCATGAAAAACGACCAGGCCCGCAACACCTATTTTATGTTGCCCTTCCTGTTCGGACTGATGGGGCTGTTCTTTCATTTTTCCACCCGCCGCTTCGATTTTCTGGCCCTCCTGACCCTCTTTATCATCACCGGCGTGGGCCTGATCGTATACTCCAATCAGCCTCCCAACGAACCCCGCGAGCGGGACTACGTACTCATCGGTTCCTTCTTTACCTACTGTATCTGGATCGGAATGGCAGTACTGGCCCTCTACCAGCTGCTGCGCGAACGGGGCAACCTGTCGGGGAATGTATCGGCCATTGGGGCTACCTTACTGGTACTGGTCGCCCCCCTCCTGATGGGCTTCCAGAACTTTGACGATATGAGCCGCGCCGATCACAGCGGTGCGCGCGACTACGCGGCCAATTTCCTCAACTCCTGCGCCCCCAATGCCATCATCTTTACCTACGGCGATAACGACACCTATCCGCTCTGGTACGCCCAGGAAACCGAAGGCATCCGCACCGACGTCCGGGTGGTAAACCTCAGTTTGATCGCCGTCGACTGGTACATCGAGCAATTGCGGCGCCGGGTCAACGACTCGCCGGCCATCAAGATGACCGTCCCCTCGGATGCCATCCGCGGGTACAAGCGCAACCAGCTCTTTATCGACCCCTACGAGCAGAATAAGAAGGTGCCGATGAATCTGGGACAAGCCCTCAAATTTGTGGGGGAAAAACACGAAATCCCCCTACAAGGCGGCCGCAAGCTGGAAAGCTATTTCCCCGCCCGTCGGGTCACCATCCCGGTCAATCGGTCCAAAGCCCTGGAATTGGGAATGGTCACCGAGGCGGATTCGAATAAAATCGTGCCCCAGATTGATTTTACCATCAACAAGGGCTCCTATCTTTACAAAGGCGATCTCGCCATTCTGGACATCATCTACTCCAACCTGTTTGAGCGGCCGAGCTATTTCTCGGTTACCTGCCAGCAGGCCTCGATGATGGGCATCCAAGACTATACCCAGCTCGAAGGCTTGGGACTGCGCCTCATTCCCGTCAAGTCGGCGGGGCAGCGCAATATCTACGGAATGCCGGGCAACGGTCGGGTGAATCTGGATGCGGTGTACGACAATATCATGAACAAGTTCCGCTGGGGCAACTTTGATAAGGAACGCCTGTTTGTCGACCGCAGCTATGGCCCTTCGATCCAAACGACTAAGGTGGCGATGATCCGTACCATCCGCACCATGCTGGCCCAAAACGACAACGAACGGGCGGCCGCCATGATCGATAAGTATTTTGAGGCCTATCCGCACATGAACTTCCCCTTCGATCAGACGACCCTGGTATTTTTCAGCATGTACGCGCAGTCGGGTGCCTTTGAACGCGCCAAACCCCACATGCTCCAGCTGGCCGAGAAAGAGGTCGATTACCAGGATTTCTACAACTCCCTTTCCGACGAAGACCTCGCCGCCTTCCAGCGCGAGCGCGACGCCTCGCTGGGCGTCATGCAGCAATTGGTCTCCCTGGCTCAGCAACAGGGCGACCAAGAATTGGAGGAACAACTGACCGGTATCGTCGGGGCTTACATCGGGCAACAGTGACGCCCGCTGGGCTACTCCAGTCCGGTATTGGTAGATAATCATTGTCCAAAAGCACAAGAGTGGCACTTTTTTCCGATCTTCGGGAGTGCCACTCTTGCCGTTATAGGGGCAATTACCAATCATCAATAGAAAACTATGAGTCAGGAAATTATCGTACTCGGCGCCGATCACGCCGGCTTTGCGTACAAAGAAATGGTCAAGGCCTGGTTGTTGGAAGCGGGCTACGCCGTTGAAGACAAGGGCACCGATTCTTTGGATTCGGTCGACTACCCCGATTTTGTACATCCCGCAGCGGAGTTTATCGAGGCGGGGCGGGCCCAGCGGGGCCTCCTCTTCTGTGGTAGCGGCAATGGGGTGGCGATGACGGCCAATAAGCACCAGCAGATCCGAGCGGCCATTGCCTGGACGGAGGAGTTGTCGCGGTTGGCCCGTCAGCACAATAATGCCAATATGCTGGCGGTGCCCTGTCGTTTTGTAAGTGAGGCGGTGACGCTGTCGATGGTAAAGGCCTTTTTGGCCACCGATTTTGAAGGGGGGCGTCACGCACGTCGGGTGGGTAAAATCGCTAGCTGCTAGCCTCCGTGGATTTTAAACTTTAAGAGATGAAAAGAGTATTTGTAATGGCCTTCCTGTGCTGGGGAGGAATGGGCTTATTGGTAGCCCAGAGCCCGGATGCGGCCGCCGCGGCACGGCAGCAGTCGCCCATGCCCAGCCACGATCAGGGGCACCAGACCTGGGCTGCTACCATCAGCGCCGAAGATCTGCGCAATCACTTGAGCGTCCTGGCTTCCGACGAATTTGAAGGCCGCGAAACCGGGACCCCCGGCAATAAAATGGCGGCTCAGTACATTGCCCAGCAGTTTGCGCAATTTGGCCTACCGCCCGTCGTCGGAGACGATTCTTATTTTCAAGCGGTGGCCTTCAACTGGAGTCGGTGGAGAGACATCAGTATTCGAATGGGGGAGAAAAAGTACCGCCACGGTCGGGATTTTCTCGCCTTTCCCACCCGCAACGCCAGTACGCCCCTCATCGAAACCGAAGAGGTTGTTTTTTTGGGCTACGGCATCGAAACGGAGGACTACAACGACTACGAAGGGGTGGATGTTGAGAACAAGGTATTGCTGATTTACAAGGGAGAGCCCTTTGATAAAAAGGGAATTTCGAAGATCAGTGGCACCAAAACCGCTTCCGAGTGGACGAGCGATTGGGAAAAAAAGGCGGAGGCGGCTTACCGCAACGGCGCCCGGGCCATTTTGATCATCGAAAACGAGTTGCAGAAGTTTGCCTCCCGGAACCGGAGCCGCTGGTTTGGTCGGCAAGTTACCCTGGGGCAGACTAAGGATCCCGCCCAGTACTACGCCAACAACTTGTACATTTCCTCCTCGATTGCCAAGCGCATCCTGGGCGACAAGTACAAGGAGGTGGTCAAGGCCCGCAAGCGCATGCAGAAAAAAGGGAAGAGCAGGTCCATTCGCATTCCCGTGACCCTAAAGATTCAGCTCGACAAGATGGCGAGTACCCTGGAGGGCGACAACGTGCGGGGTTATATCGAGGGGTCGGATCCGGTGCTGAAAGACGAATTGGTGGTGGTGACGGCGCATTACGATCACTTGGGCAAGCGGTGACAGGACATTTACAACGGAGCGTACGACAACGGATCGGTGACGTCGACGGTGCTGGAGGTGGCCCAGGCCCTGGCCGAGGCCAAATCACAGGGGCAGGGCGCCCGGCGCTCCGTGCTCTGTATGCTGGTGACGGGGGAGGAGAAGGGTTTATTGGGGTCTCAGTTTTATACCGAACGCCCCATCTTTCCGCTGGAGCGTACCATTGTGGACATCAACGTCGATATGGTGGGCCGGGTGGATGAAAAGTACGCCGACAATCCCGAATACATCTACGTCATTGGATCGGACCGACTGAGTACCGAGTTGCACGAAATTAACGAACGGATGAATACGGTGTATACCCAACTGACGCTTGACTATACCTACAACGAGCGCGACGATCCCAATCGTTATTACTACCGTTCGGATCACTATAATTTTGCGGAAAAGGGCATCCCGGCCATTTTTTACTTCAACGGGACCCACGCCGATTATCACCGGACGACGGATACGGTGGAGAAAATTAATTTTGAAAAAATGGAGAAGGTCGCTCAACTGGTTTTTCACACGGCTTGGGAGCTGGCTAATCGAGACCAACGCATCGTGGTTGATGTAGCGGAATAGGCAACATACAAAAAGCCCCGAGCGAAAACATCGCTCGGGGCTTTTTTAAATAAAAAAATGAGTGGAGACCAGTTCTACCCCCCAATGAAACTGGCCTCACTCACCCTAGGAACCTTGCGGTCCCAAGATTTTTGCACGTATTATCCCTACAAGTTATCGTTGTACCGGCGCGTAAAGGGGGGACGCCGTGGGGGGAACCTAGCAAAAACCATTTTTTTGAATGATCTCTGGTTTTCAATTTTTTGACGCGATTATAGAAGTAAGGGAGACCAGCTCTACCCCCCAATGGAACTGGCTCCACTCACTACTATAAGACCACTTCTGATCTTAACTCTTCAATATCTTAAATCATCGTTATGATTTATTCCATTTTGTGGTTTGGGAGGTGGGCTAACTCGTTGTCAGCCTCTGTCCTCTATTAACCAATAACTGTGCCATTAAACCAAACCCATGTTCGAAAGAATCAAATTATTTTTGGGCAGCTCGACCTGGCTATTGGTCGTCTTTACATTCATCAGGTGGCTGTACATCTTCTTGTACTCCTTGTAGTCCGTAAATTCCTGAAAGGGAATGGTCTTTTCGACTCCAAGGTGGAGGAGAATCTGAAAACACAGGTTGTTATTCTTGTAATAAAACTTGGTGATCAAATTCTGAATCTCTGCGCCATTGATGATTGTATTTTTTTCCATGATTAAATCAATTTTTGTATTGCGTTGTATGCTTAATGGTTTTGCAATAATGGAACCACAATTGCCGCTGAGGCCAAATCTCCGGATTTGTTTGTGACATCCAAAAGGGGACCAAATCAGCTTTTGGGCTAATCTATCGGAGTGGCTACCCGCCGCTTTTTCCACCGGCAGGCCTTTGATTTCAGCCATTTTGTCAGTTTTGGGCGGCTGGCATAGCCTTTGACTTCCCCATTAACAGTATCAAACTTATCCATAAAAAAACCAGACCATGCCAAAAGGACAAATATCCGTACAGACGGAAAATATCTTTCCCATCATCAAACAATTCCTCTATTCGGATCAGGAAATCTTTCTTCGCGAGCTCGTCTCCAACGCTGTCGACGCCACCTCCAAGATCAAGACCCTCTCTTCCCGGGGTGATTTTAAGGGCGAACTCGGAGAGCTGCGCATCGAAGTTGCGGTCGACAAGGAGGCCAAGACCCTGACCATTAGCGATCGGGGAATCGGAATGACGGAAGAAGAAGTGATGAAGTACCTCAATCAGGTCGCTTTTTCGAGTGCCGAAGATTTTCTGAAAAAGTACAAGGACGAAAGTAGTATCATCGGTCACTTTGGTTTGGGCTTTTACAGTGCCTTTATGGTCGCCGATAAGGTGGAAGTACACACCAAGTCGTACAAAAAGACCAAGAAGGCCGTTATCTGGGCCTGCGATGGCAATCCCGAGTACAATATTGAACCCGGCACGCGCAAAGATCGCGGTACCGATATTGTATTGCACATTAGCGAAGACAGCGTCGAATACCTCGAAGAGGAACGCATCGAAGGCCTGCTCAAAAAATACTGTAAGTTTTTACCCTTCGAAATCAAGTTCGGTACCAAGACGGAGACGACCTACGAAGGGGAAGGCGAGGAAAAGGAAGCCGTCGAAACCGTGGTCGATAACATCATCAACAATCCCCATCCCGCTTGGAAAAAATCGCCGCGTAGCCTAAAGGAAGAGGACTACAAGAAATTCTACAATGAACTCTACCCCTACAGCGCCCCGCCGCTGTTCTGGATCCACCTCAACATCGACTACCCCTTCAACCTGACCGGTATCCTCTATTTCCCCAAATTGGGTAACAGCATCGAGGTACAGAAAAATAAAATCCAACTTTACAGCAATCAGGTATTCGTCACCGACGACGTCAAGGAAATCGTACCCGAATTCCTCACCCTCCTCCACGGCGTCATCGACTCCCCCGATATCCCCCTCAACGTATCGCGCAGCTACCTGCAGAGCGATCAAAACGTCAAGAAAATCTCGGGCTACATCACCAAAAAGGTCGCCGACAAGTTGGCCAACCTGTTTAAGAAAAAGCGCGACGACTACCAAGATAAGTGGAACGACCTCGGGGTATTTGTCAAATACGGCATGCTGTCGGAAGAAAAATTCCACGACAAAGCCGTCAAATTTGCCCTCCTCAAAAACCTCGAAGGTGAATACCACACCATTGAAGAGTACCGCGAAAAGATCAAGGCAACCCAGACCGATAAGTACGACAAGCAGGTGTTCCTCTACACCAACAATGCCAAGGAACACCACAGCTTTGTGGAGGCCGCCAAAAATCGCAACCTCGACGTGCTCGAACTGGACAACGTCATCGACGGCCACTTTATGCAGCACCTCGAACACAAATTGAGCGACATCACCTTCGTCCGCGTGGATTCGGATACGACGGACAATCTGGTACAGACCGAGGACACGACCGAATCGCTGCTGACCGAAAAGGAAACCGACAAGGTTAAGGGACTCTTTGAGGCCCAAATCAACCAGCCGGGGGCCAGCATCCAACTCAAGCCCCTGAGTAGCGACGACCAGCCCGTGGTGGTGACCCGCCCCGAGTTTATGCGCCGGATGAAAGAGATGCAGGCCATGCAGGGCATGACCATGGATGCCTTCCCCGATAGCTACAACGTGGTGGTCAATACCAACCACCCCCTGATCGCCGAAAAACTGCTCAAGATGCGCAGCGAAGACAAGAAGACCGAATTTGTCCGACACCTCTACAACCTCGCCTTGCTCAACCAGGGCATGCTCAAGGGAGAGGACCTCACCAAATTCATCAACCGCAGCATTGAGTTTTTGAAGTAGAAGCTATCTCAAAATGTTTTTGTCGGCGAGGGAGTGGTCATTTGCGCTCCGACGAGGCGCCGAAACGGAGCGTAGCCGTAGCTACGTGACGCTTTTGGCAACGAAGTAGGGGCGTAAATGACCCTCACGTAGCCCAAATCGACGAAGGAGATTCACGCCAGTAAAGGATATTTTTGAGATGGCTTCTGAAACAAACGTATCAGCTAGATTTCTTTCGAGGCCCCGGTAGCTCCGCTCCGGGGCTTCGCTATGTTATGGTCTTTCGGGCGCGCTTAGATCGCCAGTGGTTTTGGTATTATTAGGAATAATGCCTATTTTACCAATGGCTGGAACACAAAGCGGCTCCGGGCCCCCCAGCTACTTACTGACTCATTCCTTTACCTACGTCCATCCGACACGGTAGTTTCTAATTCCCTTTTACACCATCATTCCTTTTACCCTCGATCGCAGTAGCGACCATTGAGGTCGTTCGTGCTTTTCGTGCCCCAAAATATTTTTGCTTTGCCGACCGGTGGCCCGCGTCCGCTGCCCGGTCCGCACACGAAGCGGAGCGCCATTGCCGTGCGCTCGGCCTGCTGGTGTATTGTCTCTATTTTTTTATAAAATCCATTATCATGATTCTAGTAAAGCATTATTTTTCCAAAGTAAGATTTAGTATTTACACCTGCTGCTGGGGGGCTTGGATGGTCCTCCTCTTACTGGGCTGTGGGCAGGATCATCCCATCGTCGAAACGGCCAGCCTCAGCCCCGAAGAGCGGGAAATTATCGATTACCTCCGGGCCAATGACTACGACCTCGATGCCGTAGAATTTTTGGAAGACTTCGTCGTCTACGAAGCGGATGCGGGTTGGGATAAGGCCGCCTTACTCCGAACCATCCGAGGGGAGAACATCGACCCTATCCCCATCGATCCCGATGACCCCAGTATCGTGGACCTCGAAGCCGAGGAGCGCCACCGGGGGATTCGCGAAGAGAACCGTACGGATGCCGTTACGAAAGGGCGCGTTGACGACTTGACTTATTTAATGCGTGCGAGCCTGGGCCGGGTCTGCGGGACTGACTGGACCGCAGCTTTCCGCAACGGGGCCCGAGAATGGAACCGCCTGGCCCACTGCCGGGTTACTTTGACGGAAACGACCTCCGAGATTCGGGCCGATATCGTCATCGGCTCCGACCTGGACACGGGGCTGCCCACTTCGCACCGCAACATCCCGTCGATCGCCCGGGCGGGTTTTCCTTCCGACGGTCGGGCCTGGGGGTGGATCTCGGTCAACGACAATGCGGACGATTGGGACAGCAAGCTGAAAACCGCCATGCACGAGTTTGGCCACTGCCTGGGCTACCGCCACACGGGGACCAGCGACGGACAGTTTATCCACGGTACCCCCTCCACCGAAAGCGGTTCGATTATGAACCAGGGCACCAATACGAGTCCTTCCTTCCAGACCGGAGATCGCCGCTCCGCCCGCGTGTACTACCCAGAGGAATACACCGATCCCAACTCGGACAGCGTAAGGCGGGAGAGCAGCGGCAAAGTGAGGCTCACCTACCGCAACAGCAACTTCATCACGCGACCCTACTACTGGATTCGCGTGTACAAGTACACCTCCTGGGGCGTTTACCTGGGTTACCGCGACTTTAAGTCCCGTACCGGGAGTAGTGATGGTTTCCACACCTTGTTTTGGGGCGGCCACACGCCCGGTCGTACGTACAAGTTTGCCGTACGGGGCTATAATTTCCGGCGCGACATCAACAGCGGTCGCTCGTCCAAATTTTCCGTCGACTTGTAATCTGTCTGCTACCGCAAACTAGAAGGATTCCATCTGATCCATTGGCCGAAAGCACTCCCCCGCTTTCGGCCTTGCTTGGCTTGGGATGCCTTGGTGAAGGGAGAAAAAAGTAGAAATTTTCCCCTCCGGCTTTACCCCCTTTCCCTCCTTGCGATAAGTCTAGGTGACAATCGTTCTGACCCCGGTCGCTCATCAAAACGCAAGCAAAACCCTTGCGGCGATCGCGGGGAATTGGCCACTCATCGGTCTCATTTTTACTTCCTTTTTACGGTGTGAAAATACAAACCACCGCTTGCTGCGCGCAAGGGGCCGGAACGCTCATGCACTATATTTTATCAAACCCCATTATCATGCAATTCGTAAAGCAAAGTTTTTCCCAACTCCCCCTGCACTACCGTACGATATTCCTCGGAGTCCTGGCCTCCTTACTCTTGGTCTCCTGCCAACCGGACCAGCACGCCCTCCTCGAAACGGATACCCTCCAACCGGAGGAGCAGGAAATCCTCCACTACTTGTCCGAAAACGGCTACCACACCGATGCCGTTGAGTTTCTCGAAGACTTCGTCGTCTACGAAGACGATGCGGGCTGGGACAAGGCGGCCCTACTCCAAACCATCCGGGGTGGGTACGCCCCCATTGTACCCATCGACCCCGATGATCCCACGCTGGTGCCCCTCCACGGGCGGGAGCGTCAGCGGGGCGTAAGGGAATCAAATTACCTGGATGCCGTCAATCAGGTTCGCATCAAAAACTTGCGTTATTTCATCAACAATACCCTCTTCAACCACTGTGGGCAGGACTGGGTAGCTGTCTATCACGACGCAGCGCACGAATGGAATGACATCCCCCACTGCCAAGTCAAACTGACGCCTACCATCGTAAGATCCCACGCCAATATCATCATTGGTTCCGACAGCGACTCGAGTTTTCCGGCGGGTCACCAAGACCTTTCCAGTGGCCTCATTGCCCGAGCGGGCTTTCCCTCTAACGGGGTGCCCTGGAAGTGGATTTCGGTCAACGACAGCGCCGACTCCTGGAACAGTAAACTAAAAACCGCCATGCACGAATTTGGACACTGCCTGGGCTATCGCCATACGGGGACGAGCGATGGCCAACACATCCACGGTACTGACCACGTCGACAGCGAGTCGATCATGAACACGGGCGTCTATACCTCCTCGGCCTTTCCAGTGGGTGATGTTCGAGCGGCCCGCCTCTACTACCCCGAGCGTTTGATCACTCCCACCGGAATTTCGGTCACCAAAATTGGAGACGGAATGGTGCGTTTCCGCTACCGCAATATGAGCCACATCAGCCGGCCCTACTACTGGGTACGCGTTTACAAATACACGCCCGGTGGTATGCTGCTGGACTACCGCGACTTTCAGTCGATCACGAGTAGTGGGGGGACTCACGCCATCTACTGGCCGGGCCACGGCTCGGGAGAATTCCGCTTTTCGGCTCGCGCGTACAACTTTCGCCGCGATATTTACTCCAGCGCCACGAGTAAGTATCTGGTCAATCTTTAAGCATCATTGGGAAACCCAACTGCGGGCGGGGATCATCGACCGGGAGCGTACTGCCGCTCCCGGTCTTTTTTAATCCTTTATGCTGTGCAGCCGGACGAAGAGGGGAAAACGTAAATTTCGACTGGTCGAAGCCCCCCAGTGTGGGCGAATTTGGTCTAGCAAATGCGCGACGGGAGCGTCGTCGTGCTGGCGGCGGTATTGCCGGACGCTGGACCAGGAACGAAAGTAGCCTTCCAGGGCCGCCAGGGTCCACTCGACACTGATGTACAAATCCTTTGGACTGGGCAGGGCCTTGCCCGGGAGGGGAATACTGCAGTAGGCCTGGTCGACGTGGCGGCGTTCGGGAGACCAGTAGGGGCCGATGATCTCCTGGTAAAAGTGGTCTATCAGGGGGTCGAGGTCGGGGCCGCCACGCAGCAGCTGGTAGCCCCAAACGCCCAGGATGGCCCTGGGTTGGGCTACCCGTTCCACTTCCCGGCCGAAGGCTTCGAAATCGAACCAGTGGAGGGCCTGCCCCACGGTGATCAGGTCGAACTGTTCGTCCTTAAACCGCGTCCGCTCCGCCCGTTCGACGCGGTACTCGATCCGCTCGTGCGCCACCGCTCGTTGCAGTTGTTGGGTGCTGATGTCGGTGGCGTACACCCGTTCAAAGTGCTGGGCCAGTACGCTGGCAACCTGCCCATTGCCCGTTCCACAATCCCAGCAGCACCGGCGCTGGGAAACCCGTTCCAGGAGGGCCCGATAGAGGGCCGGAGGATAATGAGGCCGATATTTTTGATAGGTCTCGGCTTGTTCGGAAAACTGATCGTTGACGGATTTCACGGGCTGGGGTTTAGGGGGCTTGAATCCAAATTTTTTGAACGCTACTGCCCTCCGCATTACTCAGTTGGAAGAAGTAGCAACCACTAGCAAAGTCCACGGCCAGGGGCAGCTTATCTTGTCCCGGCGGAATCCGCAATTCCCGTTTGAGCCGGCCCTGGGCATCACTGATGCGCAGTTGGTAGCCCCGGGCACTGGGGGGGAAGTTGAGCTGTAGCTGATCGCGGGCGGGGTTGGGGAAAACCTCAAAGTCGAGGAGCCCCAGCTCCGTGGTGGAGGAAGGGCCACCGGACTCTATGCTGTAGCGGATCATAAAAGTGGTCTCGGCCAGAAGGGGACCACCAATATAACCCACCGTGATCAACTTACCGTCGCGCAAAGCCGCCCCGGTGAACCGAGTAGTTTCGGAAAATTTTTCCAGCAAGCGCCCTCCGTCGCCAAAGCCCTCATCCAAGTTTCCATCCTCGTCAAAACGCAGCAAAACCATCGAAAATTCAGCCATTGAGGTGTCGAAGATCACTTCCCCCAGGGCGATCCATTTACCGTCCTCCTGCCTCATCAGCCTATAAGGGAAGTCGGAACTCTGCTCCTCCAAATCCAGGATGTGCCAACCATCGTCCGCAAAGCTTTCGTCTAAACTGCCATCGGCATTGATCCGCAGCAGGACTATATCGTAATCAAAATCGCTGCCCCGCAAGCCGTAGCCCAAAATCACCGCCTTGCCATCTTCTTCAAGGACCACGTCGACGCCTACATTGTCATCGTCGAGCGGACGGAAGGTAGTCAGCCCGGCGCTGCCAAAGCTGTCGTCGATGGTCCCGTTTGGCAGGATTTGGGTGATGCTCATCTCCTTGACGGTGGTTCCCTGCCGGACCCCAGAAACGAGGAGCTTTCCATCGGGACGCAGGGCCAGCGCACTCAATTGGAACCAGTTTTCGTCCAGTTGCAGGATGCCATCGTCGGCAAAGTCCGGGTCCCACTGGCCATCACGGAGGAAGCGCATCACCGTCATCCGGTTGCCGTAGATGCCCCCGACGAGGATTTTACCATCGGGCTGCACCGCCACGTCGTTGGCCTCGTCGGCAACTACGCTGGTGAAGGGCAGGATGTGGATGCCGTCTTCCCGAAAGGTGGTATCGAGCTGGCCATCCGACTGATAACGCAGCAGGGCTAGGCGGATGCTGCCGTCAGATTCGGTGACAATACCCGTAACGAGGATGCGTCCATCCTCCTGCAGGTTGAGGGTCCTCGGATAGCTGGCTTCCGGGCTGAGTACCGTCCGGACTTGACCTTGCTCCCCAAAGTCCGGATCTAAGCTACCATCCTTCCGGTAGCGCGACAGGCTGAGGTGACTGTTGCTATCATTGGTGCCCACCGTACTGTGCGCCACGACGATTTTTCCGTCGGCTTGGATCAGGGGGCGCCAGAAAGACTGGAGGGAATTGTCCACGTCCTTGCGCAAGACGCCCGCCTCGCCGAAGTTGGCGTCCCGAGTGATTCCTTGTGCGTTGAGCAAGGGGGAGCAAAAAAGATGGAGTAAAAGAATGATGGAAAAAGGTAAAAATCGCATGGCTCTTATTTTTAGTTTTTGGTAGCTACCTACTTCCTTTTAATGGCTCAAATCGGAAAAAGGTAACGACCAGAATTACATTTTTTGGGGCAAAAAGGGCCCACGAAGGGTAAAACGCAAACCCCAGTGCAAACGCACCCTCACTTTGGCCAGCCAATGGATTTTTGCATCTCCCATTACAATTCCCGCCGGCTGATTGGCCACCGGTAAGGGAAGTTTTATCCCCAAGGAAGACCCCAAGATTCGCTGTCGGACCGACTCCGAACGGAAAAGGGTCGATCGGTTGGTGGTCGGGCTGGTGCCCCGCCGGTCGATGACCTCCTCTTCGATTTCGTACCACACCTCAACGGACTGGATGGAACGCCAGTTCTCCACCCGTTCCAGCCGCAGCTCAAAATGCGTTTCCTCCAGTTCGGACAGCCGAAAGCGCCAAGCTTGCGTCCACCGTCCGATCCATAAGATCGCTACTATGGAGATAAGAAAACCGAGCACAAACAGCGGGATAAAGTAGGCGGGGTGCTGGTCACCGGAAAGGTGATAGCCCACCGGTAGCAGGCCGATGAGGATCAGGGGAATCCACCAGCTAATAGATTCGTAGACTGCGAAGCTTGTGGCTTCGGTGGGGAGTCGGTAGCGCGGAGCGGAGCTGCGGTAGCGCAGCCGAATGTCATCTTGGTAGCGCGGTTGTTCGACTTGGGTCCGGCTCGGCCCGGTCAGCCGCCGTAGGCCCCGGTTGGGTAGGGTGGTGGTCTGGGGGGGCATTTCGAGGAAGCCCTCGATGCGGAGGTGTAGGCTAAAGCGCTTCCCCTTGAAGGTCTCGAAGTGGTGGTTGACAAATTCGAAGGGGAAAACGTGGGGCTTGTCCCCAGCCAGCCGTTCCCGATTGACCAAGATTTCCTGAACGATGGTGTGTTCGTACACTTCCACCAGTCCCCGCAGTTCCACAACCAATCGGTAGCCCAAGCGGTGGACCTCGACGGCTTCTTCGAGCTCGACGCTAATGCGGCCCGAATAGGGGGTCCCGAGGTGGTAAACCTCCTGGTACTCGTCCAGTTCAATTTCGATTTGGATCATAGCTGAGACTGATATTGGTGGTACAAATACTGTAGCGTACCCCGGTAATCATCGCCAAAGTGGTGGATCAGTTGCTCGATGGCGGCGGTGGGGAGAGCGATGGGAACCTCCGCGGATTTGCGAGCCAACCGCAGGCGTTTTTCTAGGAGGAGTTGATAGCGCCGGGGGTCGCTGCTGCGGAGGCGAATGTAGTGGCTGGTTTTTACGGACTAGTGAT
>CALCCH010000234.1 GCA_937899855.1 uncultured Saprospirales bacterium
TCGAACTCGTCAATTTTCCCCTCCAGCTCCTCCTACTGCACCATCAACTTAGTGAGGTATTCATCACACTTTTCGGGGCCATCAGCCAGGTCGAGGTAATTGATCATGCCCTGGTCCAACAGTTTGAGCTGGGCATTGAATTCGGCGATGGCCTCGGTGCCCAACAAACGCTTTTGCCGTTTTTTGACGGCGGCTTTCAACTGATTGAGCTGGGCGTCCATTGACGAGATGATTTCAACGATCCGGGTGGTCTGGGTGGCATCCTCAATCTTGAGGTTACTCACGATCTCGATCAGCAATTCGAGCTCCTTGCCGATGGCGTCGATGGCGGCATCCAAGTCCTTGCCCCGTTTGGCCGTATCCACCGTTTCCAACTCCGCTTCCTGAGCCGCTATCTTTGCGACGTAGGGCTCCAGGGCATCATCGCGCAGCAGGAAAGTGACACAATCCTGAGAGAGCTGCTCCGTGGTGCTGGCCGCCCGATTTTCCAATTGTTCGACCAATTCCAAATCGGTGTAGCGAAGTTCTTTGAGTGAGATGATCTCCCCACGTAAAATACGCAAGTCGGCCAGGGTTTGGACAAAGCGGTCCACGGCGTCAAAATTCTGACGACGGCAATCTTCGAAGAGCGTTTCGGCCTTGGTTTGCACCCGCCGAATTTCCACAGCCGTACTGCGCTCCACCCGCACTTTTTTCTCGTACTCCTCGATCGCCAAATCGGCCGTCTCCCGAATTTGAAGGAGGGGACCGTGGAGTTCGAAAGCCGGTGCTTTATCGATCCAGTAGTAGGTATCCAAAATCTCGCTACACTTGCGTACCAGGTCGTCGTACAAGCCAACGTAGCGGTCCTCCTTTTGGCTCAGGGTCAGCACCTCGTGGCTTTCGGCCATCGCTTTGACGATGTCTTTGTTGCCCACCTTGTACAGGTAGGAGTCGGTGTGTTCGGAGGGGATGAGATCGCCCTTCAGGAAGGGCGTCTGCCAAATCTGAAGCAGGTGATGCTTGGTGGCTTCCTCCTCGGTCCGAAAATAGCAGAGTTCGCCACCGGGGAAGAGGGTGTAGCCATTACAGGCGATGGGGGTATGGACCGTCTGCTCGATCAGGTTGTAGTGCATCAGGACGTACAAGCCTTGGGAACGGTGGTAAAAAACGTAGAGAAAATCCTCCCCATTGGGCGAGACGATGCGCTTGATGAAACGCATCCCACTCCATTCGGGATTAAAAATTTTGAACTCCCCGGTCTGTAAATAATAACCATTCGAAAAGATCAAGCCGTGCTGATCCGGTAGCAGCACCCCCGAGTGTTCGAGGCTATCGATGCGCTGAACTTCCTGCATCTTTTCGTTGAACACGAAGTAGCGATATTCTTCCTGATAAGGCCGAACCTTGAGTACGATCAGGTGGCCTAAGTCGGCGTAAAAGTACTCAGCATCATCGAGTGTTTGATCAGCGTATTCCACCTCCTCGCGATAAATGCCGAGGCCATCATCCGTATTGTCCTCCACTTTGATCGTCAGATCTCCCCCGACGGTTTCCACAAAAACGCGGTCCATGATGGAGACGTGGGGATGGGCGCCCGGGCGGTGAAAGTCGCGCTGGACGCGTTGCCAGCGGAATTCGTGTTGCTCGGGAAAAACCACCTCGTGATCCGAACGCGCATCGACGTAGACCAAGCTACCGTCCTTGATCAGCCATTTGAAAGCCTTGAAGTCGTTGCCCTGTTTGCCGATGTTGAAGACCAGGTAGAGGTAGGTACCCTTGAGGAGAAAGCGGGAGAACGCAGCGTTTTTGTAATAGCGGTACAGGTTCTGAAAATCGGTGGCAAATTTCTCGTCCCGCAGCAGATCGAGCGAACGCTCGACGAAGGTATTGTCCCCAAATTCGTAGACGCTAAAGACGTCTTCGAGTCGAATGCCCGAGCGCAGTCCGATGTGGACGTTGTAGCCAAAAATACAGTAGGGGCCGATGGCGGTGATGTCGCGGGCGGTACAGTAGTTTTGGGTGTGGATGCGGTCGTTGGCGATCAGTTGGGTCTCGATAGCGCCGAAGACGGTCTTCCGCGCGGCATTGAGCTGGTCGAGGCGGCCGCGGAGATCGGCGGCTTGCTTTTGCAAGCGGCTGCGAATGATCTCGTAGGTACCCCCTTCCAGGGTCGTATTTTGAGTAGTAATTTCCGTCATCGTTTTAGAAGCTTTTCAAACTTTTACACTTTTTTCTTTTCGGGGCCTTGGCGGTGGCTCCACCGGCCGAAGCGTTACCACTCGACCCCGGGAGCCACCCGCACCGCTGCGACTACAGGATTCCCTTTACCGACTGCTCCCCGATTCCCAGATCGGTCACCGTTTGCATCAGCGAGCTGAGGAGGTCGCGATCGGCCTCGCCCGAGGCCTTTTCGCGCAATCGGAGCAGCAGCGCAGTCAGACTGAGGTTTTTGACGTCCTCCGTCGTCAGGCCCACCCGATTCATCTGCTGCTTGATGTGACTCAGCAATCCCCCACCCGCACCGTTGCCATTGCTGGGCAGCAAGGCCGTTTTGAGGTCCGTGAGGTGGGCGCTGTTGTTGACCATGCGGTCTACCGACTTGCCGCGGTTGATGGCCTTCATGATGGTATCCACAAAGGTCCCGTCACCACCGACGATGTCGATATTGGCAGTCTTGAAGGCTTCGGCCAGAACGCGGGCCTGGGCCTCAGCGATTTGCTGCTGAATCTGGATCTCGGCCAGTTCGATGGCCTTTTCCTTTTCGAGCCGCAGCTTGAACTCCTCGTGGTCTTTACCGACCCCATCCAGCTTTTGCATCGCCAGGGCCTTCTGCTCGACGCCCTTGGCCTCGGCAATGGCCAGCTGTTCGGTGACCTTGGCATCCGCCGCCCCTTTTTCTTCGGCGACTACCGCCTCGGCCAGTCCTTGCTTTTTGAACGCATCCGCCTTGGCCTCGATGCCCTTGGCCTCCGCCACGGCTTGCTTTTCGATGATGACGGCCTCCACGTTGCCCTCGTACTCGCGGGCCTTGGCCTTGGCCTCAATCACCTGTGCCTCCGACATTCCCAGGGTGGCTTCCTCGGCCGCCTTGGCCTCCGCCTGGATTTTACGCGCCTCCGCTTCCTTGGAAGCGGCGTTCATCGAGGCCTCCGCATCAATCAGGAGTTTTTTCGCCCGAATTTCGGCCGCCAGCTTCTCGGCTTCGGCCTGCTTCTCCTCCAGGATGATGGTCGCTTGTCCATCTTCCTCCGCCTTGATCACCGCCACCTGACGGGCCCGCTCGGCCGCGGCGAGTTCGCGGGTATCCTTGATCTTCTCCTCTTCCTCCACCACTTTTTTCTCCACCATGATGCGATCCTTGATCACGTCCTGAATATTTTTGCGCTCCAGCTCGATCGCCCGCTCCTTTTCGATTTCGGCCAGGGTCACGATCTTGTTCTTTTCGGTTTGCTCCAGCAAGCGCTCCTTGTCCACCTTTTCGTTCTCGACGGCTTCGGTGCGTTCCTTGTTCTTCGCCGCCACGATCACCTGCCGCTGGCGGTTCTCCTCGGCAATGGCCAACTCCTCCTCGGTACGGATGCGCACCATCTCCGAGCGGAGGCGCTCTTCCTCGTTGATCTTGGCGATTTCCGCCTCTTCCCGGGCCGTGATGTTGGCGATTTCCCGCTTCTGACGCTGCTCTTTCTCCGCCAGCTGGCGCTCGTACTCCAGGATGGCCTCGCGGGCTTCCACGTTTTGCTCAGTAATCGTCTTTTCCTCTTCGCGACGGATGAAATTGGCTTTGACCTTTTGATTGGCCGTCAATTCGGTAATCTTTTTGATCCCCTCCACGTCGAGGATATTGTTTTCACTCAGAAACTCTAGCGGGGTTTGTTCGAGGTAGTCGATGGCGCAGTCGTCGAGGACGTAGCCGTTGAGATCGGTACCGATGATGCTCAGGATTTCCTGCTTGAACTTTTCGCGAGAGTCGTAGAGCTCGACGAAGTCAAAGCGCTTCCCCACGGTTTTGAGGGCTTCGGAGAATTTGGCTTCGAACAGGTTGCGCATGGTGGCCGGGGCGGAGGCGCGAGCGCAGCCGATCGTCTGCGCGACCTTGGTGATATCGGAAACCTCTTTGTTGACCCGTACGAAGAAGACCACTTTGATATCGGCGCGGATGTTGTCGCGGCAGATCAGGCCATCCTTATTGAGGCGGGCAATTTCGATGGTTTTTACCGAAAGGTCCATCTGCTCGTACATGTGGAGAATGGGAATCACGAACATGCCTTTGTCGAAGACCACGCGGGTTCCGCCGCTTCCCGTCCGGACGAGGGCCTTGCCCTGGGGGGCTTTCTTGTACCAGGCGGACAGGGCGGCCAGAAGCCCGAAGATGATCAGGACCGCTAAAGCTGCCATGACGATGGTAATGATTTGAATGGTACTCATAGACTAAATTTTTATTGTTTTAGATGCTAGTTTTGATGACAGTGTTGGGATGGCTTAGGCCAGCGGAGCGGACCGACGAGCGGAAGGCGCGCCACTGTTTCGCTAAGCTATCGAATATTAAGAGCTTGGCAAAATGAGTGCCGAGAGAATTATTAACCTAGATTTTTTCAATGAGGTAGTAGTCCGTATCGCCCTTTACCGCTACGATTACAGCACGGTCGCCCTTGTACAGGGCTTCGGGTTTGTCTTCGGACACCTTCACGTTGATGAGTAGGGAGGTATCGTCCTCCAGGGTCACTTCGGCCTGCCCCATTTTAGCGGTATTGGCAGGAAGGACCAATTGGCAGGTCAGACCGACGTAGTCGACCGCCTCCTTCCCCGCTTCCAAATTCTGGAAAGCGGGGATCAGCGGTGTGGTAATGATCTTCGTCAGACTCAAGCTGAGGAAGAGGTTGGGGAATACCAGACCCGCGGCAAATAACAGGGAACCGTGGCCCAGGTACTGCTGCGCCAATAACGAAATGGCCCAAGCAAAAAACAGGGTAAAACTCATGATGAACATAAAGGGCAATTTTCCAAAATTGAAAAATTGTAAGGCCCCCGCCCACCAACCTACCGAAGCGACTCCGGCATCGAGATCGGCATCCACATCCACGTCAAAATCCGCATCCACCTCCGCATCGATATCAAAATCGATGGCGTTGAGGTCGAGCGCGCCGAGGATGATTCCGATCCAGTAGAAAAAGACTACCAGCAAGAGCACGGAATAGATAAAATTGGCCGGACTAAAGGCTACATGGAGTATTTCCTGCATAGTCTCGATAGCTAAAAATTAGTGAGTGAAATAGTGTAATAGCTTTATAAGTTGTCGTTCAGCCCAAAATTGTTATTGATTTTACTTGATCTGCGTTTTTGGGTACACGACAAGAATGCACATTTTCCCGATGAGCATCCAGAATCCTCGGTTAATATCCTTAAAATTTCGACAAACCGTTAACAGATTCTTAACTATTGTTAATTCGGGAGCCCACTTGGGCATTGGGGGTGGGGAGAAGTGCCAGGGCAAACGGGACCTTATCAATGCTTGGGACCGCGACGGCGGGGCTTTTTCCCCCATTTGCGTTTGGCCGTGGTGATTTTGCGCTCGTTGAGGGCGACGCGCTTGTTGTGCTTCTTTTTATCGCGGATTAGCTTCTCGATCAAGTCTTCCCGACACATCGCGGAGAGCTTATCTTTGATGACCTGGTGGTTTTCGCGCTTGTGCCAGAAGAAGAAAAGGTGTTGGTTGCGCTTGGCCTTGGGGCTTTTGGCGGTGTATACGGGTTTGAGGGTGTAGGGATGGAGACCGGTGTAGTAGATGATGGTAGCCACCGTCATGGGGGTGGGGGTAAAATCCTGTACCTGCTCCAGTTGAAAGCCCATATCCTTGGTTTCGGCAGCCAGATTGGCCATTTCCTCCTCGGTGGAGCCGGGGTGGCTGGAAATAAAATAGGGGATCAGGGGTTGGTTGAGTCCGTGTTTTTTATTGATCCGCTCGTATTTCTGTTTGAATTCGTGGAAGTGCTTAAAGCTGGGCTTGCGCATCATCTTTAGCGTGGCATCCGAGGTGTGTTCGGGGGCTACCTTGAGGCGCCCCGAGACGTGGCAGGTCACCAGCTGCTCCATGTACTCCTCCCCGCTCCCGTCGTTGTTCTTGTTGTAGCCATCCGCCAAAAGATCGTAGCGAATCCCGCTGCTGACGAAGGCCTTTTTGACTTTGGGATGCGCGTCGACCTTGCGGTAGATTTCGGTCAGGGGCTGGTGGCTCGTGTCCAGATTGCTACACACCACGGGGTGGATACAACTGGGGCTTACGCAGCGGTCACAAATTTCCTGGACCTTGCCCTTCATCCGGTACATATTGGCCGATGGCCCCCCCAAATCGCTGATGTAGCCCTTGAAATCGGGCATTTGCGTGACCTGTTCCACCTCCTGTAGGATCGACTTCTGGGAACGGCTCGATACAAATTTGCCCTGATGCGCTGAGATGGTACAGAAGCTACAACCCCCAAAACAGCCCCGGTGCATATTGACCGAAA
>CALCCH010000235.1 GCA_937899855.1 uncultured Saprospirales bacterium
CGAATGCTTATGAGCCTCAAATCGAAACAAAGATACTACACCACCCCTCTCTTCCCCCCTTCCCATCCACTCCCCCTCAATTCGCTCTCAATTCGCCCCCACACTCAACTGGAACAAAGGCAGGTACATCGCCACCAAAATCACCCCCACCAGCACTCCCAAAAAGATGATCAGCAAGGGCTCGACCAAGCTGCCAATCACTGCCGTCTTTTGCTCCACCTCCTCGTTGTACTGATCCGATAGCTTTTGAAACATCGCGTCCAGCGTACTCGACTCCTCCCCCACCTGCACCAGGGCCAGCAACTGCTGGGGATAGATCGAATAGCCCTCCAGTGATTCCTGGAGCAGCTTCCCCCGGAGAATCTCCGCCTCGGCATTAATCAAAGAGACCTCGATCGGGTAAAAGCCCACCATCTTGGCCACCAGCTGTACCGATTTCAACAGCGGAATCCGCGCCCGCAACAGCAGGGCCATCGACTGGGCAAAACGCGACAGGTAGAGCTGTTGGAAGATGCCGCCAAAGATGGGCAGGCGCAGCAGGAGCCAGGAACTCGCCCGCCGGAACCAGGTCTGCCGGCGTTGCCAGTACAGGAGCCCGAAGATGCTCGCCAGGGTCAGGAAGAGGTAGACCGAATTGGCGCCCAGCCAGTCGGACAGCAGTATGATGTTCTGGGTAATTTGGGGAAGCTCGCCGTCGAAGCGTTCGTAGACGTCGCTAAAGAGGGGGACCAAATAGTTGAGCAAAAAGTAGATCACCAGAAAGGCAAAACTGATAACAAAAACCGGATAGGCCAATGCCCCCAGCAATTGTTGGCGGTACTTGATGCTGCGCTTAAAGAAGGAAGACAACTCCTCCAGCACCTCGTTCATCTGCCCGGTCTCCTCCCCAATTTGCAGGCTAAAAATTTCGAAGTCCGTAAATTTTCCCGACTGGACCAGCGCCTCCGATAAGGAAGACCCGTTGACGATGTATTCCCGAATCTGTCGCAACTCCGCCTTGAACTTTTTGTTCTTTTGGCCCATTTCCACCAGCGCCAGGGACTTCTGGATGTCCAAACCCGCCGACAGCAAAATGCCCAACTCGTAGTACAGCGACTCCTTCTGTTTGAGCCCAATACTCGTCCCAAATAGACTGATGTCCCGATTGAGCAATTCCGTCAAACGCTCCAGCGTCGACGGGCCCTCCGTGGTGGAAGACGCGCTGCTGTTGCGACGGTGCTGGTCTATTTTAATGGCCATGTTTTCACTGCTATTAACACCCACTGCGGGGCTACTGATTTTCGCTCGCCCGGCGGTACCAATCTTCGGCGGCGTAAGTTTTGGCGAAGGTCATTTCGTAGGGAATGCCGTTGATTACCGTACCGAGTTGTAGCCGATCAATCCAGCCCACGCGGACGACATTCCCTCCAAAGGTAGCGGAAAAATCGGTGACTTGCAGGTAAAAGGTATCGACGCGACTGCCCGCCAGCGAGGCCGAACGCAGGAGGAAGGCATCCCGCAGCTCGTAGCGGACTTGAAGGGAATCGTAGTTCATCTCCCAAGTCTCCCTCTCGCGCAAGCGTACCTCCCGACTCAGTAAAAAGTCGCGATTTAGCAGCCGCGTCAGATCGCTGTAGATCAGTGCTTCCTTGCCCTCCCGATCGTAATCGCCTACCTGGCGGTCGATCAAGTCCAACGCCGCAAAACCCAGGCTCACCGTGATGACCGATAGGGCCGCCACCACCACCAACTCAGCGACGGTAAACGCCGGCAGCTTATTCCGTTTCGTTGGGTCCGGTACGTACATAAACGATTTCTTTTACGCGGTGTAAAAAATTACCATCGATATCCTCCGCTTCAATATTGATCAGATAAGCATCGCCGTACTCCCCCGCCGGCTCGATCGTCCGCGAGAGGCGGTAGCCACCGATCACCTTCTCGTCGTCGTAAAACAAACCCTCCCGTTTGCTCTCCTCCAAAAATTGTTGCAAATACAAATTTGCCTTCGAGGTCCGCTCCAGATGATCGGAACTCAGGATGTTGAGGTAGATGCTCATCCCGATCCCGAAGGCGACCATCAGTAGGGTCATGGCCGCCAGGGGTTCCACCAGGGTACTGGCCTTTAGTTTTACTCCAACCATTTTGCGACTTTTTGGGGAAAAGCCCCCCGGTTGTAAAAAAACGGACCACAGTAATAAGGTTCCAGCCCCGGTCGGGCGATTACGGCATTGTGGAGGTGGTTGCTGTATACCGAGGAGGGCGTCCGCAAGACAAACTGACTACAGGTGACGTTGCCCAGTACGGTACCCCGCAATTCCAGATTCCCCCCCACTACCACCTGCCCCTTGACGATGGCCCCCTCCTGGATTACCAGTCGCTCCGGCGTCCGCGAATACACCTCCGAGTAGACAAACACCAGCCCCCGAATCTCCGCATTGGACTGGATGTCCAGAAAATTGATGTTGTTGGGCAGTGCGGCCTCGCTGCGGATCAGGCCCAGTACGGAGGGGTAGCGGAGAAAAGCCGCTTCGCCCACCACCAGCTTCCGGGTGGCCAAGGCCTGTAGGCTGCCCTCAAAACCCGCTTCGATGAGAATGGTGGGCGCCACCAAAATGACGTCTTCCAAACGGGTTTCGCGGCCCACGTAGATCGAATCCGTCGCCTGGATGACGATGCGACCGGACAGGTCGAGCTGCCCCAGGTTGAGCGAGGGGCCACGGAGGTAAAGCGTACTGTCGCGAAAGGATTGGTAGTGGGGGGAAGGAATGGACGGCGTCCCGCGGGGGAATTGCAGGCGGTTGAGCTCCTGACGCAGGGCGTCGATGGGCAGTTCGGGGATTTGGCTGTTGCTGTTTTGGATACTGCCGTACACGAGTTGGTCGCCCAGGTAGCCTTGGCCATCGACGTAGCCGCGTTTGATGCCGGCCTGGGGCAGGAGGACGTCGCCCCGGATGGTGGTAAAGCCACTCAGGGCCAGGGGGCTACGGCGGTCGGCGAGGTAGAGGGCGGGGAGGAGGCTGCGGTTGGTCGATTCGCCCACCAGGGCGATCTTGCGGAGGGCGGGGCGCTGGGGAGCCAGGGGGTTGGGACGGGTCTCGGCCCAGGCGACGGAAAAAAGGCCCCAGGGATACTTGGCGAGGCGTAGCCAATCGTTGTTTTGTCCGTGCAAATCCCGATTTTGTTCGGCCACACTGCGGGCTTCGTCTTCGAGGAGCAGGGCCAGGCCGGAACGCAGGTTGCGGATTTGCTGCTCTTCCCGCAAGTTATCCTCCAACTCCGCCTGGTAAAAATAGGTCAGGGCCACCAGGGCGGCCGTGAGCATGGCGATCAGCAAAGCAATCAGCAGGGCGTAAAAAAGAGCGCGAGCGGGTAGCATGGCTTTGATGGCAGTGGATTTTTAAGTACCTTGTGAAAACAGAAAAAGCGACCGAAAACAAGAATGAATCGAGGATTTTAACGTTTTAGTTTCCAGCACCTCTATGCTGTAAGACGTAAAATTAAGGATTAATTGTAAAAAATCTCAGCGTTCCTCTGCGCCCCCCTAGCACCCTTCGCAATACCACCGGATCGGGCCCAGAATTCAAAATCAAAAAAAGATGAAGTTTCCGCTAAACAAAAGACTTAAAGCTTTTACCCTCACCGAATTGATGGTAGTGCTGGTAATCATCGGCATCCTCATGCTCATCGCCCTCCCCGTTTTTGACGGCATCTTTGGCGATGCCTATTCGGTGGAAGCTCAAAATCAATTGAAATACCTCCAGTCGCGCCAGAAGACTTACTACCAGCGCTACTTTAAATACTCCAACGACGCCCGCGAAATCGGTTTTACCGCTCCCAAAACGCTCCACGAGAGTGGGGATGCGCGCTATACCTACGAAATCGTCTCGGCCTCGCAAACGTCCTTTATCGCCCGAGCCACCGCCATCGCGGATTTCAACAACGACGGCAACATCAACGTTTGGGAGATCGATCAGGAGGGTAGACTGCGGGAGGTCGTCGCGGATTGATCGCTCAGCTGGCCCTACTGCCACCACTCCTCTTCATCATCTACGAGGACTTTCGGGACCGGGCCATTCACTGGTACTGGATCGCGCTGTTGCTCCTGATTAGCTTACTCGGTTTTCCCTGGCGGGTGGAATGGATTGGTGTAAATGTACTATTGGTCGGCTTTCAAATGAGCGTCCTGAGCCTCTATTTCTCGTGGAAAGCAGGCAAATGGGGCAACATCATCAATCGCTACCTGGGGCTGGGGGACCTGCTTTTTTTCCTTCCCCTCTGCGTGCTCTTCGCGCCGGCCAATTTCATTTTCTTTTTTATTTTTAGCCTCGTACTGAGCCTGTGTAGTCACCTAGTATTGCAATACTTTTTGCCCCAAACAAAGCCCACCATCCCGCTCGCCGCCTACATGGCCATCGCCCTCATCGCGGTGCTGCTGGGAAGCTACTTGTTCCACTTTGATCCGCAAAACGAATACTGGATAAAACATTACCTGCGCACCTGGGGACGCTCCTAAGCCCCCCACCAGCGCTCCAAATACCGTAAAGTATCGAAAACATGACCCTGGCCCCCATCTCCACCGAAATCCTTCAGTGCCTCACCACCCAACAGGCCTGGCACTACTCCATTCTCCCCTACAAACGGGAAAATGGCTGCCTCTCCCTCTACGTCGCCGCCGACCAGGACGCCGCGGGCCTCGAAGAAGAACTGGAAGTCCTCCTCGGCCAAGCCATCGAACTGACCCCCCACGAGCCCGAAGCCCTGCGCAAGGCCATCGCCCAGCACTACCGCAAAAATGCCAACCAAGGGCCCCGCGTCAAAGGCCTCGACCTGGACGCCAACCAGTCCAAAGACCTGCTGCTCAAACTGGTCCAGGAAGCCCAACAACTCGGCAGTAGCGATATCCACATGGAACCCTACGAAAACAACGCCCGCATCCGAATGCGCGTCGATGGCGTACTGCTCGAACGCTACCTACTCAGCAAGTTGGAATACCCCAGCCTGGTCAACAAAATCAAAATCCAAGCGAATCTCGATATCGCCGAAAAACGCCTGCCCCAGGACGGCCGGATCCTCTTCAAACTCAACGACAAGGACCGCTTCGATATTCGGGTGTCGATGCTGCCCACCCTCCACGGCGAAAAGGTGGTGCTCCGACTCCTGAGCAATAGCAACAGCTACATCGAACTCAGCCAACTCGGCTTCGGTAGCCGCGACCTGGAGGACTACCTGGACGGCATCCAAAAGCCCAATGGCATGGTCCTCATCAGTGGGCCCACCGGATCGGGGAAGACCACCACCTTGTATGCTACCTTACAATTGTTGAATAAAACCACCCGCAATGTGGTGACCATTGAGGATCCCATCGAATATACCTTAGAGGGCATCAATCAGGTCCAGCTGCGGGAAAACATTGGCTTTGACTTTCCCAGTGCCCTGCGGACCTTCCTCCGGCAAGATCCCGACATCATCATGGTCGGGGAGATTCGGGACCGCCCTACGGCCTCCATGGCCATCCGGGCTTCGCTGACGGGTCACTTGGTCCTATCGACCATTCACACCAACTCGGCCTGGGGCATCATTCCCCGCCTGGCCGATATGGAAATCCCGACCTTCCTGCTGGCCGATACGCTCAATACGGCGGTGGCCCAGCGCCTGGTCCGGCTGCTCTGCCCCCACTGTAGCAAACCGGCCAAGCTCGACCCCAAGCTGTTTCCTCGCCGCTACACCCCTCCGCGGCCTGTGGTACAACACCACCGGCCAGTGGGCTGCGAGCAGTGCTATTTTACGGGCTATCGCGGACGGAAAGCCGTTTACGAAGTGATTACGATCGACTCAGAATTGGCCACGGAAATAAAATCTGGTAATTTTGCGGTCAGCCACCTGCTGCAGGAAAGGGGCATCAAGAGCCTCGCCGACAATGCCTTCGAACTCCTGGAAGCCGGTCGCACCAGCATTGAAGAAGTATATCCCATCCTGGCTACCAGTAGCTAGGGGGCACGCACAAAGAAGACTAAATCGTGCCGCCAAGCACAAATCGCGGCACCAAACTCGTACAAACAAACTATGGTGAAATCCTACTACTGCCTATTGATCGTCGTCCTGTTGTGGGGCCTGGGAACGCAGGAGGCCTGGGCCCAGCCCAACAACCCCCGTTTCGACGTCCTCGAACAAGACCTCGCCACCTACGCCGTCGATTACCCCCGGATCGATAAAGAAATCGACATTTCCATCACCGGCTCGCTCCAAGAATTTGCGATCGCCTTTTCCAAGGAGACCAAACTCAACCTGACCATCGCCCCCAGCATCCAGCAGCAGATCGTCACCAATTTTGCCGACACGCGCCCCCGCGACATCCTACTCCACCTCTGCCGTTTCTACGAGCTGGACCTCACCTTTTCGGGGTCCATCATCTCGCTGATCCACACAGCCCCCCACAACCAGACCAACAAACAAAAAGAAAAAGCAGAAAACAACCATGACAAAAACAACAACACAGAAGAGAAC
>CALCCH010000236.1 GCA_937899855.1 uncultured Saprospirales bacterium
AACCCGCAGAGCGGGCCCAGCAATTTACCTCTTACGAGTTACAATACCAGCTCCGCACCATCTGTACGATGTACAGCCACCTTTTCACCTTCAATCCCCGCCGGATCGTCCCCGAAGTCTTTCGCCAGCAACTTTTGGAGCGGCCCGAAGTCGTCCTACTGGATTTTATGGGGCCAAAATGACAATAAAGCCTATCTTAGCCGCCAATATTCTATCACCCGTCAAAACACAATGTATGAATCTTTCGAAAACTGTATTGCTCTGTCTACTAGTCGTCGCCACAGCCCAGTGGGGTATGGCGCAGCGCTTTTTACCCGGATCGCAGTCTTTTTCGGCGAAGAAAACCTCTTACGTCACCATGGAAGATGGCTCCGAAATCAAAGGCAGCCTGCGGAACTTCAAACGCAAAAAGGGACTCATCAAAGAAATTAAGGTCAGAACGACCGACGGCGAGGTCATGAAGATCAGCCCTGCCAAAGTCAAAAACATGTACCTGCCCCAGAGTGGTTTGGAAAAGCTGGCCCAGGCCCTGGACCTGGCCACCGATGCCCAAAAATGGGACAATCCCACCGTCGACCAAAGCATCGTCGGGGAGGGCTACGCTTATTTCGAGAAATCGGAAGTGATGATCAAAAAGAAAAAGCGGACCATGCTCATGATGCTCCTCAACCCGGGCTACAGCAGCAAGGTCAAGGTCTACTTCGACCCCTTCGCCAAGGAATCCGCCAGCGCCGGAGTCGGTGGCATCACCCTGGCCGGTGGGGACCTCAAGTCCTACTACATCAAAAAAGGCGATGAAGTGGCCTACCGCATCAAGCGCAAGGACTACAAGGGCGAATTCCCCATCATCTTTAAGGATTGCCCCTCCCTCATCACCATGCACAAAGACAAGCTGAAGTGGAACGAAATGGCGCTCCACATCTACACCTACACCACCGAGTGTACGGGCCAGTAGGCCCCCTTTTTCACCCGCCGGGGAAGCTTGCCCAACGGGAGCTTCCCCGGTCCATCTCTCCCCTACCATGATCGACAAGGCGCCGCTCGAACTCAGCGAGGATTTTAAATACGCCCTCGACCTAATGGACAAAAGTCCGCACCACCTCCTCATCACCGGCCGGGCGGGTACCGGTAAGTCGACCTTGCTCCAACTGTTCCGCAACACCACCCGCAAGAAAATCGTCGTGCTGGCCCCCACCGGCATCGCCGCACTCAACGTCCAGGGGCAAACCATCCACTCCTTCTTCGGCTTCCCCCCCCGCCTGCTCAATCGCCAGGAGATTCGCCGCCGCCGCAACCGCAAACTCTACCAACGCATCGAGACCCTCGTCATCGACGAAATCTCGATGGTCCGCGCCGATATGCTCGATAATATCGACTACTTCCTCCGGCTCAACCGCGACAACAACCAGCCCTTCGGTGGCGTCCAGGTCCTTTTCTTTGGCGACCTGTTCCAACTGCCCCCCGTCGTGTCCAAACCCGTGGAACAACAGTTGTTTCAAACCACTTACGATTGCCCCTACTTCTTCTCCGCTCACGTCTTTCGCGACAACTTCGTGATGGAAACCGTCGAGCTGCAAAAGACCTACCGCCAGACGGCCCGCCACTTTATCCGCCTGCTGGATGCCGTCCGCATCAACCAGGCCGACGAGGATGACTTGGTCGACCTCAACGAGCGCCACCAGCCCGATTTTGAGCTGGAAGATTACTACATCACCCTCTCCGCCCGCAACGCCACGGTCTACAGCATCTACTCGCGTAAGCTGGCCCAGCTCCCCGGTCCCGAAATTACCTTTACCGCCACCATCGGCGGCAGCTTCCAACCCCACCTCTACCCCACCAAAGAGATACTGGGACTCCGCCTGGGCTCGCAAGTCATGTTTATCAAAAACGACCCGGAACGCAAGTTCGTCAATGGTACCATCGGCAAGGTCACCAAACTCCACCCCGACGGGATCGAGGTAAGGGTACGCGAAGGCGGACAGGAAAGGGTCATCGAGGTGGCAAAATTGGAATGGGAAGTGCTCAAGTACAAGGCCGAACCCAACGACAAGGGTGAAATCGAAACCGAAATCCTCGGGACCTTCAAACAGTATCCCCTCCGGCTGGCCTGGGCCATTACCATCCACAAGAGCCAGGGTAAGACCTTCGACCGCGTCATCATCGACCTGGGAAGCGGGGCCTTTGCCCACGGGCAGACCTACGTAGCACTCAGCCGCTGCCGGACGCTCGAAGGCATTGTGCTCAAGCAAAAACTCCGTCCGCGCGATATTCAGGTTGACGAACGCATCGTCGAATTTTACGAAAGTAGCCGTTAAAAGTCGACCAGCTCCCACAAATTTTCACCGCCATCGTTCTAAAGTTTGGAAAAAAATGCGCAATTTAATGGAGGTTGTGGCTCACAGATGTCCAACCGCTCACAATCCGCCGCAACGCGCAGCATTATTTCCTAATCATTCCGTTGTACCATGGCTAAATCAAAGAAACAAAGACGCATCGAAGCAAAGGATCGCAAGGACGCCCGAAAGGTCCTGATGGTGGTCAGCATCTCTACCCTACTTTTATTGACCATGGCTTTTGTTTATTTCAGCAATAGCTAGATCCCCACAAGTTCCTATTCCAACCAGGTTTGGAGCAGTTGATCGGCCTCCGTACTCTTCCAACCCCGCTGTTGGGAAAGGGCCTCCAGTTGCTGTCGGGCGGGGGCTTCTTGCCCCACCCGGAGCTGAGCCAGGGCGAGGTACCAGCGTGCCTCGCGCTGGTACAACCGGCTTTCCAAAGCCAGTATTTCCTCGTACAAGGCAATGGCTGCGGCGTAGTTTTTTTGGTAGAGATGGGCTTGGGCGAGGTAAAAGCGGTCTTCGGTAGTGGCGTCCCCCGCGTCGTACAATTTTTGCCAGGGGACGATGGCCGCGGCGTAATCGGCATTTTGGTAGTCCTCGGCGGCGCGCTGGCGAAGGTCCGCATCGTTCGCTTGTACGGCGCGGCTGTTTTGGTAGGGATGGGGCTGGGCGAGTTGTTCCGCCACGAATTGGGGGCGGGAAATGGTATCCGGGTCGCGCGTCAGCCAGTAGACCAGGGCGGCCAACAACAAGAGTCCTGCGGCGATGGCAGGCCACAGCCAGCGGGAGGATTGGGACGGCTAGGCGGGGGTGCTGTCGGTGGGGGGGAGGCTGGCGCGAAAAGCTTGCCAGTCGGGCTGGTCTTCGAGCAGTTCGCCCCACTTTTTCTTGCGGTCGGCATCGGCGAAGTAGGCGCGCGCCAATTCGCGAGTTTGCTCATCCAATTCGGCCTCGGATAAGTCTCCCCGTAAGTATTGCTGAAGGCGATCAACAGATTTCATAAACAGACGATTTTGGGCCCCGGGGGGCGAGTTGGTTTTCGTAGCCTGAGGTCAGCGGTGCTGCGAGAAGCGATCGGCCAGGGCGCTACCCAGGTATTTCCGCAGCTGCTCGCGACAGCGGGTGGCCCGTTTGCGAATGGCGGCGTGGCTTTTTTGCAGCTGTACGGCGATGGCTTTAAAAGATTGCTCCTCGTAATAATACTGGCGCAAAATCGTCCGACAATCGTCACAGAGCTTTTGAAAGGCCTCGGCGATGGTGGCCCGCAATTCCTCGGCGGCAATTTCACTTTCGATGCGCTCCTCAGCGGCAAAATCCAGTCCGTCCAGCGTCACTTCGACGATCTGCTGACGACGACGCGAACGCAGTTTATTGAGCTTGCCAACGGCGCGTTTGGTAAAGTAAAAGTCCAAGTTGCCGTAGTAGATGCGTTCCTCCAGCAGGTCCCGACGGATCTCCAACAGGGCATCCATGGTGCACTGGTAAGCCTCTTCGTACTGGCCACCACAGCGGTGGATCAAAAACTGGACGCAGCGCTTGAACTGACCGAGGTAAACGCGTTCGATCAGTTCTTCATCGCCCGTTTGGAGGCGGCGCAGGAGGTTTTTGAATTCGCCCCGGCGTAGCCCCAGGTTCTTGCGCAGGTTTTCGGGCGTCGGTAGGGTCCACTGGCATTCCAGACGCGCCAATTCCAGGATTTGGGCACCGACGTCGCGGCGGCCGCTTTGTCCCGCCTTGTGCTGCCGCAGTAAGACCTTGCGCAATTTGGCGAAGCTGTCGCCGACCATGTCTTCGGCATCCGCGCGGAGCTGGGGGAATTCGCGGCGGATCCAATCGGTCAGCTCCGGGTAGAGCGGGTCGCGGATCAAGCGATCGAAATGCGTCCCGTCCTGCTGGGCCAGGGCGGCTTGGATGCGCTCCAGATCTGCTCCCCCGATTTGAAAATTATCGATGGTGTGCTGGTTTAGCATTAACATAGTTGTCCTGAGTAAAAATAATCAATTCCTGGTAAAATGATAGCAACCATTCCCACGACTGATGGGCTCTATGTTATAATGGACAAAAGTTCTCCAGCTGTGACGTCCGCGGGGCGGCGAAAGTAAAAAAAGTTGCTCTCACCCGGAGGCAAGAGCAACAAATAGAGGACAACTAATAGTTTTTGTGTAACTGGGACCGAGCCCCCGTTCGCTCGGTAAGCCGTTCCATAGGTATATATTTTTTAGAAGCCATCTCAAAATGTTTTCGTCGGCGAGGGAGTGGTCATTTGTGTTCCTACGAGGCGCCGAAACGGAGCGTAGCCGTAGCTACGTGACGCTTTTGGCAACGAAGTAGGGGCGAAAAGGACCCTGACGTAGCCCGAAGGATATTTTTGAGATGGCTTCTAGCCATCTAAGCGTCTCATCCGGAAATACCAGGGCATAGAAAAAGGGTGATACTCCAGCATCACCCCGCTCCTTTATTTGTATAATGCCGGACAGAAAGGAGATTGTGACAAGATTTGGGAAAAGAAAAGGAAAAAGAAAAATGGCGTCACAGTTGGGAAAGCGCTGGCCATTATAGCAATACGAGTGATCGCGGGAGGATTTTCCGGAGGTCTCCCCAGCGATTGCTTGCTTCAAATTATCAATCAACGACAACTAAAACTTACCCACACCATGAAAAGGACAACTCATTTCTACTACCTCGTACTTTACTTATTGCTTTTGAGTACGGCCATCGGGGCCCAACCCGCTGGCACCTACTCTTCCGACGAAATCCTCTTGCGCTTTGCCCCCAGTGCAACTACCGCCGATAAGGTCGCCATCCTCAATCAATACAACCTCGAAATCATCGACGGCCCCACCCCCGTCACCCAATTCCAGCTCTGTCAAATCGGAGCGGCCGGCTTCCCAACCCTCCCCCCCGGCTCCTACCAAAACGTTCCCGATAGCATCAGCGGCGTCATCGTGACGATGGACAACCTGGAGACCGACGTCGATGGTATCGGCCTGAATTACAGCGTATTCCCCCCCTCCAACCTCGACAGCACCCTCCCCGAAAGCAACGCCCCCTACGCCCCCCTCGATGGTTGTGCCGAAGAAGTAGAGACCCCCAATTTTAACCTCGACATCCCCGC
>CALCCH010000237.1 GCA_937899855.1 uncultured Saprospirales bacterium
GGGGAAGTAGCTGTCGTCCGCTTTCTCGAAGGCATCGTAGCCAAACTCGGTTCCGCTGATGCGTTCGGCGTAAAAAGCCAGGGGGCGGTAGTCGACGTAGATCCGATCGCCTTCCCCCAGGAAATAGCTTCGCAACGCGCCCTTTGCGGCCTCGCCATTCAGTAGCCACCCGATGGCCTCTTCCATTTTTCCCGCGTCGTCGAACCAGCGACTCGTGGCGATCTCTTGATTGTTGCCCGCCCGTAGGTTAAAATAGTGCTTGCCATTGGGATGGACCGCCCGTTGGTAGCGCTCGGCAATCACCATGTTTTTGGTCACGGAGTTGACCCCATTGTCCCGACTTTTTTCCGAGGCGTATCCTTCGCTGATCATCAGGACCAGTCCATCCATATTGTAGGTAAAATAATGTTCTTCTTCTCCGGTAAAGGTTTCAAAACCCCGTTCGATACCGCTAACTCGACTTTCGTAAAAGGCCAGCGGACGATAGTCGTCCGTGGTGGCACTGCTACTGGTGCTGGTCTTGGCGGGGGCCGGGTTGGGGGTCGACTGTCCAGCGCTGGTCCCCTCCCCACTGGATTCGCTGGCCTTAGCTACGGCCGTGGAGCCCTCCACCCGTAGCAAGGCCATGGCCTCCGTTACCTCCGCCTCGCTGTCGTAGGCCACACTGCGGCCCAGCAGATTGCCCTCCCCATCCGTTACGCGAAACTGGAATTTACCGTTTCCATCCCCACTTAGGGTGTAGGCATCGGCATTGCCCGCTACCTGCATGACCTTCCGAATGCCATCAAAACAGGCCGCTTTATCGGCAAACGAATCACTCCTTAGAACCACCGTACCGTCGTCCGTCAAAAACTGAAAATAGTAGAGATTGTCTTTCTTGGTTCGAAAAGCGCGGTATCTCATAGTTCATTAATTGTTTATAGTTCTAAAATTGGGTTTACTGTCTTGCTAAAATAAAAATATTTTGGGCAACGCAAATATAATTTGGCATTCATCGGTAAGGCTGAAAGTTCTTGTTGTCGTAGCGGCCATCCAGCGCAGTTTTGGCTGGCCCAACGGCAGATTCGTGAAATCATCGATCGATTTCCGGCGGCGAAGGCCCAATTGGGATTATAAGCTTGGCAGATTGATTGGTCACTTGGTATTGGGTAGCCTCAGAAAGGGGCTACTCAGCTGGTGCGGGATAAATGTCCCTCATAGTATTGTGGTAAGTTAGGGAAAAAATGTTAAAAGTCCGCCATTTCATTGACAGGGTGGTTAATGGTTTAGTGCAATAATTGTTATTTTTCGTTCGCCGGATTTGACGGAAGTGGCTTTTGACTGGCTAGTAGGGATCGACATCCACCCGTACCCGAACCGAGGAGAAGCCCTTTTGGGCGTGTAGCGTTCGGCTGGCTTCGCGGATCAATTGTTTGGTCCTGGCCAAAACCCCAACCTGGCGCTCCAGCTTGAGTAGCACATCGAGTAGGAATAGGTTGCGGACCCGTGGAATACCCGGAACAGCCGGCCCGATGACGCGTTCCCCCAAGTGCTGGCGCAGGCCCCCGACGAAAAGCTTGGCGCCTTCGTTCAGCAGCTCGGGACTATTGTGCTTGAGCGTAATTTGGATCAAACGGCTGTAGGGAGGGTAAAAGAATTCGGCACGTTCCTGGAGCTCGCGCTGGAAAAAGCCCGCGAAGTCGTTGTTCAAAACCTCCGGGAGAATGGGATGTTGGAGGTCAAAGGCCTGGATCAGGACCTTGCCGCGTTTGCGCTTGCGCCCCGCTCGCCCGCTCACCTGCGTGATGAGCTGAAAGGCCCGCTCGCTGGCCCGAAAGTCCGGAAACTGTAAGAGGTGATCGGAACTCAAAACCCCCACAATTCCCACGTTGTCAAAATCCAAACCCTTGGTCACCATCTGCGTTCCCACCAATACGTCGATCCGCCGCTCCTCAAAATCACCGATGATCTGGGCGTGGGCGTACTTCCCCCGCACGGTATCAAAATCCATCCGGCGGATGCGCGCCTTGGGCAGCAAAATCTTCAACTCGTCTTCGATCTTCTCCGTACCAAAGCCCCGAAGCACCAGCTGGTGACTCCCGCAGGCCGGACAGCTCTTGGGCATGGCCCGCTGGAAACCACAGTAGTGACAACGCAGGTTCTGACTGTACTGGTAGTAGGTCAAACTCACGTCACAGTTTTTACACTCGGAATGCCAATTGCAATCCACACAGCGGAGGGTAGGGGCGTAGCCCCGGCGGTTTTTAAACAAGATGGCCTGTTCGCCTCGGTCCAGGGCCTCGCGGAGGGCGTCGAGCAGTTGGTTGGTAAAGTGCGAGTGCATCTTTTTGTGTCGCTGCTCGGTTCCCGCATCGATGATCTGCATTTCGGGGAGCTCTACGCCCCCAAACCGCTCCGGCATCTCCACCAAGCCGTACTTGCCCCGCTGGGCATTGTGGTAGGTCTCGATGGCGGGCGTGGCGGTACCGAGCAGCACCTTGGCCCCACTCACTTGCCCGAGGTAGATGGCGGTATCGCGTGCATTGTAACGGGGCGCGGGGTCGACCTGTTTGTAGGAGGTATCGTGTTCTTCATCCACAATGATGAGCCCGAGTTTTTGAAAGGGCAAAAACAAACTCGATCGCACCCCAATCAACAGCGGCTTCCCCTCCAATACCTTTTGCCACATCTCTACCCGTTCGTGATTGCTGAGTCGCGAGTGATAAACCAGGGCCTGGTCCCCAAAGATCTTTTGTAGCCGTCGCGTAATCTGTGCACTCAGGGCGATCTCGGGCAGCAAGTACAAGACCTGCTCTCCACGATCGAGCGTCTGTTGGATCAATTCGGTGTACACCCGCGTCTTGCCGCTGCCCGTTACCCCGTGGAGCAAGATGACCCGCTTGTCGGCAAACTGTGCTTCGATGCTGGCCAGGGCCTCTACTTGTTGGGCCGACAGCGGTGCCGCATCGGCCAGCGCCTCTTCGTAGGCCCCAATCCGACTCACCGCCTGGCTGTACAAGCGGACCACTCCCTTTTTCTCCATCGCCTTGAGTACCCCCGAGTCGACCTGGGCCAGTCGGTAGATTTCCTGACAACGGACGACTTCCTTTTGGCGCACTACCTGTAGCAAGGCCATCATCGCCTCCACCTGTCGCGAAGAGCGACTGAGTCGATCAAAGGCCTCCGACAATTGGTTGGGATCCGAAGCGTAGGGTTCGGCGATTGCTACGCAGCGGACCACCTTGGGCTTGTACTGGTTTTTGAGTTCCTCCTTGAGGTAAATGAGCCTTTTGTCCAACAGTTTCTGGATCAGTGGGTATACCGTCTTCTGGTCCAGAATCTTGCGGATGTCTTCCAGGCTCAGCTCCTTTTGGTGGCGCAGGGCCTCGGCGATGTAGTACTCCTTATCGCTCAGGCCTTCGTAATTGTCGTCGAAGAGCGGACTGAGGGTAACCCGCGTCTCGCTGGCCAAGCGAAAGCCCGCGGGCAGGGCGGCGCTCATCACCTCGCCGATGGTACAGGCGTAATAATCGGCCAGCCACTTCCAAAAGGCCAGCTGCGCTGGGCTCGCGATGGGCGCCGGGTCGATGACCGACAAAATGGGTTTGGCGCGGTAGCCCTCGGGTTCGGGAGCGTCGACGTTTTCGATCAGGGCGGCGTAGCGTTTGTTGCGTCCCAGTTGGACTTCCACCCGTACGCCCACCTGGATTTGGGGAATCCAGGTGGCGGGAACGAAGTAGGTGTAGGTCTTGGGTACCGCAATCGGTAGGATGACCGCCACGTAGCGCCCGCCGGCAAAGCTGGGGTGAAAACTGTCCTGACTCAAGGGAAGGTACGGGGTTTGGTGAAAGGGTAAAGCTACTAAAAAAACATTTCCTGAGCGACTCGAAAGGTGTTCGCGTGCGCCTCCACAATATCGCTGCCGCGTTCGGAGTAGCCCCCACCCATGCTCACCGCTACGGGCAGCTCGAGCCGCTGGCAGCATTCGAATACGATGCGGTCCCTTTCCTTACAGCCGGCCCGGCTTAGGCTCAGTCGTCCGAGTTTGTCGCTCGCCAGGACATCGACGCCGGCGAGGTAGAATACAAAATCCGGCTGCACTTCGTCAAATAGACGGGGCAGGGTATTGCGGAGGGTCCGGAGGTAGTGCTCGTCTTCGGTTTGGTCGGGCAAGCCGATGTCGAGGTCCGATTGTTCCTTGCGGGTGGGGTAGTTTTTGGCGCCGTGCATGCTGAAGGTGAAGACGCGGGGCTCGTCGCGGAAAATTTGGGCGGTGCCGTTGCCCTGGTGGACATCCAGGTCTACGACCAGCACCTGCCGGACGATTCCGTCGCGGAGCAGTACGTTGGCGGCGATGGCGATGTCGTTGAGTAGGCAGAAGCCTTCGCCCCGGTCGGTAAAGGAGTGGTGCGTTCCCCCGGCAATGTTCATCGCCACGCCGTACTGTCGGGCGTAGTGGGCACACTGGAGGGTGCCGTTGGCAATGTGGGTGCCGCGTACGACGAGGCGCTCGGAAAGGGGAAAGCCAATCTTGCGGATTTCTTTGGCCGTCAAGCTCAGGGAGCGGAGTTTTTGCCAGTAGTCGGCGTCGTGGGTCAGGAGGATCTGGTCTTCATCGAGGGGATCGGGATGAAACAACTGCTCTTCGCTGATGCTGCCTTCGTAGAGCAATTGCTCCGGCAACAGCTCGTACTTGATCATCGGAAAGCGGTGTCCTTCGGGCAGTTCGTACTTGTAAATGGGAGAGAACGCAATTTTCAACATGTCCAATTGTTCCTATAAGCCATCTCAAAGTATATTTTGAGGTGACTTCTTATTCTCCAGAGTAACAAGCGAGTCCGAAAGATGGTTTTCCCAATTTAACGCATCAAGGTCACATCCCCCGAAATGATTTCCCGACGGCCATCCACAAAGACCAATTCGACCACGTAAACAAATACCGCCGGATTCATATCCTGGCCATCCAGTCGACCGTCCCAACCCGCCTCGGCAATGTTCATCGGGAGATCCTCCCGGGCAAAAACCAATTCCCCCCAACGGTCAAAGACGCGCAGGGAAGCGACTCGAATATCCGCCCGACCCTGGACAAAAAAGTAATCATTGCTGCCATCCGCATTGGGGCTAAAGACATTAGGGAGATATACCGGCAGGTCGGTTCGCACCCGCAGCGTAATGCGGTCCCGCACCTCACAACCCAAGCTGTCCCGAATCGTTAGGGTATAGGTCTCGGTACTGAGTGGGGTGACGAAGGTTTCCAAGCACTCCGGGCAACGGATAAAGTCTTCCGGCTCCCAGCGCAATTCCACCACCTCCATATTCGTAATGGGGTCGAGCCAAATGCTATCGCCCAAATCCACCTGCTCATCTTCGCCCAACTCCAACTGATAGGCGGTGGCTTCGGGAATGTCGATCATGGCACTTTCCTCACAGTTGTTTTCGTCCACCACCACCAAATCGTAGGCACCCGCGGCCAATCCCGTGGCCAGGAAGGGCAGGTTATCGATGGGTTCGAAAAGTCCTCCGTCGATGGAGAAACGGTAATCCTGTCCCGGTCCGCTGATGTCGGTGAGGAGAAAACTGCCGTCGGTATCGCCAAAGCAGGTGGGCGCCGCGACGGTCAGCTCGACCAGCGGTGCGGGAGGGGCACTGAGCTCCGCCCGCGTCTCGGTGGTCCCGCAATAGTATTCGAGCACGCCTGCGTCCACGCCGGTCGCGTTGCCGTTGGCGTCGATTACCTCTTCGGTGGCCGAAAACACCTCCGTCGCCGTGACGTCGCCCACATCGGAGGCGCCCTCGAACCGGTCGCCGCCCACAATGTTGCCGCCCGTGCGCACAAAGTTGGCGCCGAAGCCTAACGAAATCTCGTCATCGCCTGCGCCGCC
>CALCCH010000238.1 GCA_937899855.1 uncultured Saprospirales bacterium
GACGACATCCGCGATATGGATATCATCAACGAGTACATTTACCTCGAAGTCATTCCCGGCGACCTCTTTTCCGAAACCATCCGCGACAAATTTCCCGCCATCTTCGATTGGCTGGGCCTACAGGACATCAACGAAGTCGTCATCCTGGTGCTCATGCTGATCGTCGCCCTCATCAACATGATTACCGCCCTGATGATCCTCATCCTCGAACGAACCAATATGATCGGAATCCTCAAGGCCCTGGGGCAGAGCGATTGGGGCATCCGTCAGATATTCCTCTACCACGCTGCGTACATCATTGCCATCGGGTTATTTTGGGGCAATCTGATCGGTTTGGGCCTGTGCTGGATCCAGAAAAAGTTCGAAATCGTACGTCTCTCGGAGGCCGATTACTACCTCTCGGTGGCGCCGGTGGAGTTCCACTTTTGGACCATCTTCAGCCTCAATTTGGGGACGCTGACGGTGGTGATCGTTTTTCTCATCATCCCTTCTTACATGGTTACCCGCATCACTCCGGTGAGTGCGATCCGCTTCAAATAGCCCCGTTTTGCGAGGGTTTTTCTTGTGGAGATATTGTGGAAAACTTTAGTATTGATTGCTCAATTTTTCTACTATTTTTGTCTCCGCAAAGAGAATCTGGAGAATGGTAGTGTCACCTAGTTTTTACCACCATTTCTTTTCTGGAGCCATGCTCCACCTCAACAAAACAGCAGAGCGCAGTTGAACAAGATGTACGTATTGGGCTATCGGCTGCGGGATCTCCTAGGCTGGCTGCCCCACCGCTGTCGGCGCCTGTGGCGTCACCTTGGGCGGGGGCTGCGCGGCGCACACTACGATCACAGTGCGGCCGACCCTACGGTGAGGGTCGGACGGCTGCGGCGCGCGGCTCACTGGTGGCTGGAGCTGATCGTTTACGGATCAGAGCTACTGGGAATCGGAGAACTCTACGAAACCTTGACGGACGGTGCGAAGTGGAAGACGCGGCCCCTGACGGCAGCGGAAATCCAACTGGCCCGACCGATCTTCGGGGATGGGATTCGCTACGAAAGAGTACGAATCGACGAATATGCACTAATTGGGCCCCGGAAGTACGCCCTTTGCTACGTCAGCTTTTACATCATCAACAGTTGGGGAACAATGAGCCCCAGTATTTTGATCCACGAGCTGGTGCACATTTGGCAGTACGAACAAATTGGTGCGGTGTACATGCCCCGTGCCCTACGCGCCCAAGCGACGCGGATGGGCTACAACTATGGCGGGCTGGCTACACTGCGGGCATATTTGGCGGAAGGCCGGGATTTCCTGGCTTTCAATCTTGAACAACAGGCTGATATCGTGGAAGATTATTTTCGCATTCGCCGTGGTCTGACCCCCAAGTGGGGGAGGGGACAACGGAGCGATTTGGACGTTTATGAAAAAATATTGTCCCCTCTACTCCGGGCAAAATAAGGACCCCCACGCGGGTGAAATTATACCCTTACTTTGCTCCGCGGAGCGCAAAACTCCTGAATTTTTATCGTAAGTTTGTGCACGACGGAGGAAGCCCTTCGGTATTTTTTCATCACGGAATCGCTCGCTTATGATCCGGTTTTACGCCAATGAGAATGGGAAGCTCACCGAGCTCGACGAACCCCGTCCCGCTTGCTGGATCAATATCACTCCCCCCTTCAACCACGCCGAGCTGGAGAAGCTCGCCAACCAGATGGACATTCCGCTCGATTTCCTGACCGATTCACTCGACATCGACGAACGCTCGCGCTACGAACGGGAAGAACAAGTGCGACTCATCGTGGTCAACACCCCCATCGTTAACGAAGTGGAGTCCGAACACGAAGGCATTTACGTGACCGTACCCATCGGAATTATCCTGACCCTCGACAACATGATCACCATCACCTCGCACGAAAACCCGGTGCTGGAAATGTTTCTCGAAGGAAAGGTCAAAAATTTCGACCCGGCCAACGAAACGCGCTTTGTACTCCAAATCATGGAGCAAAACGTCTACCGTTTTTTGATTTGCCTCAAAAAGCTCAACCTCACACGCAACGTCATCGAAAAAGAGTTGTACAATTCCAGTCGCAATTCGGACCTGCGTCAACTCCTGCGGATCGAAAAAAGCTTGGTCTACTTCGTAAACACCCTCAGCTCCAACGAGCTGTTGAAGATGAAAATGAAGCGCTCCGACTTTTTAAAAATTCGGGACGATGAGGACCAAACCGACCTTTTCGAAGACATCATCATCGACAATAGTCAGGCCCTGGAAATGGCCAACGTCCACACCAATATCCTCAGTGGAACGATGGAAGCCTACGCTTCCATCATTTCAAACAATTTGAATTTCGTGATGCAACGCCTCACCCTCATTACCATCATTTTGATGGTGCCTACCCTGGTGGCGAGCTTCTACGGAATGAATGTACCCGTACCCTTTAAAAGCGAAAGTACCAGTTCTTTCTATTTCATCCTGTTCTTCTCCCTAATCATCAGTCTACTGCTGGCCTGGTGGTTCCGCCGCAAGCAGTTGTTTTAGTTGAATAAAAATGCGCAAACTGCCTGATTATCACGATTTTGTGCCGGATTAGCCTTGGCTGCCTTCCACAGGTTATCCACATTTTAAATTTGGTTATCCACATCCAAGAATCTCCATTTTACGGGGGTTCGTTTTAGTTTTCCACAGGGTGTTGGTAAATTGGTAATCAACAAAGGTACGCAATGCGTATCTTGTGAGTCTCAAAAGCAAACTAGTTGATGGAACACTGTGAGTCTCCTCTTTTTGCATCCACCGCAAAGCTAAAGTAAGAAGGGAAATCAAACTTACCCTAGCTTCGTCTACCTAAAAGGAATGGTTGGAATACTAGTCCATCCCGTAGGACTGGAACACCAAGGAAATGGTCCATTTTCGTTGTGAAATGAACCGCAATGAAAGTACGAATGGTCAAGAAACAAATTATTTCAAATCCAACAAAATTAAAGAACTTATGAGCGTTGTCGAACCGATCCTGCAAGACAATCCCAATCGCTACGTCCTCTTTCCCATCCAACACGATGACATCTGGAAATGGTACAAAAAATCGGAAGCCAGCTTCTGGACGGCCGAAGAAATCGACCTGTCGCAAGACCTGACCGACTGGGCAAAACTCAACGATGACGAGCGCCACTTCATCAAGCACGTCCTAGCCTTCTTCGCCGCTAGCGATGGCATCGTCAATGAGAACCTCGCCGAGAATTTTGTCAATGAAGTCCAGTATACCGAGGCCAAATTCTTCTACGGGTTTCAAATCATGATGGAAAATATCCATTCCGAAACCTACTCTCTCCTGATCGACACCTACATCAAAGACGCCAAGGAAAAAGATTACCTGTTTAACGCCATGGAGAACATGGATTGCGTCAAAAAGAAAGCGGATTGGGCCCTCCGCTGGATCAACAACGGAACCTTCCAAGAACGTCTGGTCGCCTTTGCCGCCGTAGAGGGGATTTTCTTCTCCGGTTCGTTTTGCTCCATCTTCTGGCTGAAAAAGCGGGGCCTGATGCCCGGCCTGACCTTCTCCAACGAGCTCATCTCCCGCGACGAAGGCGTTCACTGTGATTTTGCCTGCTTGCTGTACAACGATCACGTCAAGAACAAGCTCCCCGAGGGCACCATCGAACAGATTATCCTCAACGCCGTAGAGATCGAAAAAGAATTCGTTTCCGACGCACTACCCGTCCGCCTGATCGGGATGAATTCGGATATGATGTGTACCTACATCGAGTTCGTCGCCGACCGCCTCCTGGTATCGCTCGGCCGTCCCAAAGCCTTCAACGTCGAAAACCCCTTCCCCTGGATGGACATGATTTCGCTACAGGGCAAGACCAATTTCTTCGAAAAGCGCGTGGGAGACTACCAAAAGTCGGGCGTCATGGCCGAGCGCGACAAGCAAGTGTTTTCCCTGGACGAGGACTTTTAACCGTCCTAAGCCCCAGACTTGAGAAACAACACCGAGAGCAACTATTTTAAAAAACATCACAACCCTCTTATCCGATGCAAGTAATAAAAAGAAGTGGAAAGCGCGAAGACGTTAGCTTTGATAAAATCTCGGCCCGTATTAAAAAACTGTGTTACGGCCTCGATCCGCATTATATCGAGCCGATCCAGATCAGCAAACGGGTCATCCAAGGATTGTACGATGGGGTAAGCACTACCGAACTGGACAACCTGGCCGCCGAAACCGCGGCCACCATGGCTCCCAAGCACCCGGAGTACGCCCTCCTCGCCGCTCGCATCGCCATTTCGAATCTTCACAAAAACACCGACAAGTCCTTCTCTCGGACGATGGACGCCCTCTACCGCTATATCGATCCCAAAACTGGAGAATCGGCCGGCCTGATTGGCGACGATACCTACGAAATCATCAAAAAGCACAAGGATCAACTCGATTCGGCCATCATCTACGACCGCGACTACAACTTTGACTATTTCGGCTTCAAAACCCTGGAGCGTTCCTACCTCCTCCGGATGGATGGCGAAGTGGTCGAACGCCCCCAGCACATGCTGATGCGGGCCGCCGTGGGCATCCACGGAACGGACCTCGATTCGGCCATCGAAACCTACAACCTGATGTCCGATCAGCGGTTTATCCACGCCACGCCTACCCGCTTCAATGCCGGTACCCCCTAGCCCCAACTGTCTTCCTGCTTTCTCCTCGCCATGACGGATGATAGCATCTCCGGCATCTTCGAAACCCTCACCCGCTGCGCCGAGATTTCTCAGGCCGCCGGCGGCATCGGTTTGAATATCCACAACATCCGCGCAAAGGGCAGCTATATCAAAGGAACCGGTGGCACCTCCAACGGGATCATTCCCATGCTCAAGGTCTTCAACGATACGGCCCGCTACGTCGATCAGGGAGGCGGGAAGCGCAAGGGCGCCTTCGCCATCTACCTCGAACCCTGGCACGCCGACATCCGGGACTTTCTCGAACTGAAGAAAAACCACGGTAAGGAAGAGATGCGCGCCCGCGACCTGTTTTACGCCATGTGGATCTCCGATCTGTTTATGGACCGGGTGAAAAAGGACGAGGAATGGTCCCTATTCTGCCCCAACGAAGCCCCCGGCCTGCACGATTGCTACGGGGGGGAATTTGAGGCCCTCTACCACAAGTACGAACAAGAAGGCCGCGCCCGCAGTACGGTAAAGGCACAAGAGCTGTGGTTCCAAATCCTGGAATCGCAGATCGAAACCGGTACGCCTTACATCCTGTACAAGGACGCCTGTAATAAAAAATCGAACCAGAAAAACCTGGGGACCATCAAGTCTTCCAACCTCTGCACTGAGATCATTGAGTACACTTCGCCCGACGAAGTAGCGGTTTGTAACCTGGCTTCGATCTCGCTGGCCAAGTTTGTCAACAACGGTGAATTTGACCACCAAAAGCTCTACGACATCACCCGCGTGGTGACCCGTAACCTCAACAAAGTCATCGACATCAACTATTACCCCATCCCGGAAGCCCGCAACTCCAACATGCGTCACCGGCCGATCGGTATTGGGGTACAAGGACTGGCCGATGCCTTTATCCTGATGCGCTATCCTTTCGATAGCCCCGAGGCCCGACAACTGAACCGGGAGATTTTTGAGACCATCTACTTTGCTTCCCTCACCGAATCCTGCGCCATCGCCGAACGGGAAGGGACCTACCAAAGCTACGAAGGCTCGCCCGTCAGCCAGGGAGAGCTGCAATTCGACATGTGGGGCGTCAGCCCGACCAAGCGTTGGGATTGGGACCAGCTGCGTGCCGATATCAAACAAAGCGGTATCCGCAACAGCCTCCTCCTAGCCCCCATGCCCACCGCCTCGACCTCCCAGATTCTGGGCAATAACGATTGTTTTGAACCCTACACCTCCAACATCTATACCCGTCGGACCCTGTCCGGTGAGTTTATCGTAGTCAACAAGCACCTGCTGCACGACCTGATTCGCCTCGGCTTGTGGAACGAAACCACCAAACAGCAATTGATGGCGGCGAACGGATCGGTACAAAACATCCCCGGTATTCCCGATGATCTGAAGGCCCTGTACAAGACTTCTTACGAACTCAGTCAAAAGGTCATCATCGATATGGCGGCCGAACGCGGAGCTTACATCTGCCAGAGCCAGAGTCTCAACCTTTTCGTGGAGAATCCCAACTTTGGCAAACTCTCCTCGATGCATTTCTACGCCTGGCAGCGTGGTCTGAAAACCGGAATGTACTACCTGCGCTCGAAAGCAGCTGTCGATCCCATCAAGTTTACCTTGAGTGAGGAGCACCAACGTGTAAGCAGTGGCAAAACCAAGGCGACCGTCTACGCCGAGTGCGAAGTGGTCATCACCTTTGAGGCTTCGCCATCCGCGCCGCGCCCCGCTTCCGAACTACCCGACTTCGACGACGTACAGGCCCAGGCTTGTAGCTTGGACGATCCCGATTGTCTGATGTGTGGCAGCTAAGCACCGAACCTGACTAAGTTCCAAAACTGATTAAACCACGGAGGCCGTATCAAATGAATGATACGGCCTCTTTTGTGGTGCATTTGTCACTCCATTACGACGGGACTTGACAACTTTCCCGCCAGTTCTTAGTATTTCTTCGGGGCCTAGAAATGGCCTCCCACCCCAATGCTCAAACCATAGAGCAGCGGGCGATTGCGCAGGGCGGGATTGCGCTCCCAGTCGTTGAGGTATTGCTGGCCGTCCAGTTGGGCAATCAGCTGCCACTGAGGGAGGAGTTGTAGTTGGTAGCGCAAGCCCAGTTGCAGGGCGAACCGGTGGTTGCGAAAGCGCTCGTCAAGGTACTTTAAAGCACGGACGGCAAGTTTTTCATCCTTTCGTGTGCCTTGAGCTCTTAGCCGTAGGAGATAATTAAAGCCCGCACTCACCTGGAGGAAGGCGCGATCCCGGACCCACAGTTTTTGATCGAAAGTGAAGTAGAGGTTGTGGAGTTGAAACTGGTTGTAACGCAGCTCCCGGTTGTACTGGGTCACCTGGACAAAGGTATCCTTGCGGACCTCCGCCACCCGGGCGTTGGTCAAGCTGTTGACGACTTCCCCCACCACGACGTCCTTGAGAAATTTTTCGCTGATCCGCGTCCCTTCGTAATCGAAGAGTTCCTCCAGGGTTTGGTAGCGATAGCCCAGGCTCAGACTCCGTTGGGGCTGGAATTGCCAACTGACTTGGGGCGAGAAGGAGTAGCTGGGAAAGGGGCTCAGGTAAAAGGTGTTGGGGTTGTTTTTATCGTTTTGGTGCCAGTACTGTATCCCTCCGATTAGGGCCCAGGACAAGCGGGGCTGAAATGGGCTGGCCGTTGACTTAGATGCCGGTGGTGCCGGGCTAGGGAGCTCCACGCTGGCGGGTACGGTTGGCAGGGGCTCTGGGGCCAGGCTGGGCAGTGGGGTCAATGCGGAGGTAGCGGAGTGGGAGAGGGGAGCTGGGGTCAGGGACAAATTTGGGGCCGACGCTGGAGGCTGGGGGAGGATTGGTGCCTCCACCGGAGCCGCCTCTTCCCGTTGCGTCGTCTTCGGGCGGTTCGGGCGGGCTGATACCGGTGCGTTTTTGGCGCTGGCCTTGGCGGTTTGGGTTTCACGAGCTGAAGACGCTAGGCTTGGCTCGGACTGGGCGAGTGGTGGGCGCGTTTGGGCCGGGCCGGTGCTGGCCGCTCCCGTATTGGTTTGGGAGAGTGGGGCGGTCGGGGCGGTATCCACCGGGGGAGCGTGATGGGAGCGAAACCAAACACCGAAGGCCCCCATAAGCAGTAAGAGGAGCAGGGGCCAGGGGCGCCGCCGCCGGGGCTG